>JAZGBI010000031.1 GCA_036476315.1 Candidatus Neomarinimicrobiota bacterium
AGAACAGATGAGAACGGTGACTTTCGGCTTGACCTTCCTCCACCCGGGAGTGAGGGAACAGGAGAAGGAGTGAATGAAGATTTCTATCTCCATTACTATGTGGCCAATTACCGGCTCGATTCATCGAAGGTAGTTATTTTGAATGGGGAAGTGGCAAGATCAGCAGGCGATATCAATGGCAGGGGTGAGTTAAATGATGTCAAGTATCTTTCCAGGATTCTAGATATCACTACAGACGTTTCCCCTCAGGGAATCCCGGAGGATTATAAGAAACCTGTGACTGTTAAAGTTTCGCTAAAGGCTACGTCAAGGCCTCTCTTCGTGAAATCACTCAAGAGAGTGCAAAACAGAGTACTCAAGAGAACAGGCCTGATCATACTGGATGAAGACGATAATTTCCTGAGAGCTATGGATTTCGATCCAAATTGGAGGTTGGCGCGTGAAAGAGTCACTCTTGAGCAAAAAGTATGGAATATTATCTTCTTGTGGAGTGCTTGTGATTTGCCAAAAGGAACATACAAGGTGATTCCATACCTCTTGGTCCAGCAAGAGAACGTTCCGCCTGAATTGATTGAAAGTCTTGGCTCGGAGGCTGAAAAGCTTGGACAGGGTTATCTGAGAATGCCGTTCAAGAGAGACGAAGGGCAGCTCGTTGTATTTTAGAACTTACGGGAGAAAAGATGGCTGATTCCCCGGGTCCATTTTTTCTTCTCATCTCACAACAAATACCAAACTTCCACCAGTGCGACGGTGGACGTCATAAAAACACCGATACTGCCCACGATCCAGATTCGTTGATGCCTTTTCCATTGGACACTGCTAAATCCCCTTGGCATACATAATTCACAATACTGATTCACCTTATTAAGAGGACACTACAATGAATGACAGGCAAGTTACATTTTTAGGAATCACCGTTAAAACAATTGTGGTTCATACGGTCACCTATTTTGTCATGGGTGTTCTGGCTTTCATAATAATGGATTACGAAACCACATTTGCTGAAACCGATCTTAGATATATTATGCGACAAACTGATGATGCAATGGTCATGGCCGGTCCTTTATTCCAACCTATAAGAGGTTTGCTATTTGGAATCGTATTTTTCTTGTTAAGTGACGTATTCTTTGGAAGAAAAAATGGGTGGATCATAATGTGGCTGATGTTAGTCATTGTTGGTATTTTATCAACTTTTGGCCCTACATCCGGATCCATTGAAGGAATGATCTACACAACATTTCCAATTTGGGATCAACTAGTTGGACTCTGGGAGACTGTATTGCAATCATTGTTACTGTCTTACGTCATTTGTTTTTGGGTAAATCATCCAGAGAAAAAATGGCTTAACATTACTCTTGGAATGGCGTTTTCAATGGTGATTCTATTGACAACGATGGGTTTACTTGCCTCATAGATTATTCGTAATCGCGTTAAAGAGTTTCCATCCTGTCTGTACTGTTAAATGCCGTCTTTACTACTTTGGACTTACGTTTTTTGAACCACATCTACAGATTCGAATAGGTGCGTGGGCAGCTTAATGCCGTTTAGAATGGGAATTGTGAATGTATTAGCTAGTCCTACACCCTGTCTCACATGTTGGGCTTTTTTGTTGCGTTAGAATAACGGGGTTGTAAATTCTATCGGTGGTGAGCATTTCAGATTTCCCAGTTCATGCAAGTTTTCCATTTGCTGGAACCGCATTTCGCGGTATGAGATAGGATGTGACTTTTTCACCACGTTGGATGTTTCCGGACATCAATTCGCTACATGTGTGAAATCCGTGCTTTTATGAACAATAGGTACTTCTTGATTAACAGTCACTTCAAGGCTAATGATAATCGATTTGACCATAATTCCGTGCTACTTGTATCCGACAAGCAGCATTCAACATGACATACTCAGGGAGCCAAGCGATGAACTTAGTGACCAGGTTGACCATTTTAGGTTTTCTAGTCTTAATCATGTCGAACGCACTCTCTGCACAAAATGAAGATGAAGACGATCTATTATCTGATGGCACTTTTGCCGGACTGAAACTACGCAGCATAGGGCCGGCTTTCATGTCGGGTCGCATTGCCGATATTGCTATCAATCCCGATGATCCCAGTCAGTGGTACGTTGCGGTAGGTTCCGGCGGTGTCTGGAAGACACATAATGCCGGCACCACCTGGCAACCAATCTTTGATGATCAGCCATCTTATTCCATAGGATGTATCACGCCAGATCCTTCGAATCCATCTGTTATCTGGGTAGGTACCGGTGAAAACGTGGGTGGTCGACACGTGGGTTATGGTGACGGCATTTACCGCAGCATCGATAGTGGTGTCAGTTGGGAGAATTTAGGTCTAAAAGAATCACGTCATATTTCGAAAATAATTGTGCATCCGGATAATTCGGATATCGTGTGGGTTGCCGCCCAGGGGCCATTATGGTCAAAAGGTGGTGATCGCGGACTTTACAAGACCAGTGACAGTGGCGGAGAATGGGAAAAAGTGTTAGGCGATGATGAATGGGTAGGTGTAACGGACATTCTGATTGATCCGCGGAATCCGGATCAGCTCTATGCCGCTACCTGGCAACGTCACCGTAATGTCGCCGCCTATATGAGTGGTGGTCCGGGTTCGGGTATTCACCGTTCAGGCGATGGTGGAGAAACCTGGGAGAAGCTTAGCGACGGTTTGCCGGGTTCCAATATGGGCAAAATTGGTCTGGCCATTTCTCCGCAGAATTCTGATGTCTTGTATGCTGCCATCGAACTGGATCGCCGAACTGGTGGTGTCTTCCGTTCCGCCAATCGCGGTCATTCCTGGGAAAAACAATCTGATGCGGTTTCCGGTGGTACAGGCCCTCATTATTACCAGGAGCTCTACGCCAGCCCGCATCAATTTGACCGGATCTACCTGGCGGATGTCCGAATCCAGGTCTCAAACGATGGCGGCAAGACGTTCACCCGCATGAAGGAACAATTCAAGCACGTGGATAATCATGCCCTGGCGTTCCGTGCAGATGATCCGGATTACTTGCTGGTGGGAACAGATGGCGGTTTGTATGAAAGTTTTGATCTGGCAGAAAACTGGCGCTACATAGCCAATCTACCGGTTACCCAGTTTTACAAAGTCGCAGTGGATGATGCCACACCATTCTACAACATTTACGGTGGCACGCAGGATAATTCCACTCAGGGTGGTCCTTCACGTACGGTCTGGACGCGCGGTATTCTAAACTCGGATTGGTTTCTTACTGTTGGAGGTGACGGGCATCAGCCGGCGACGGAACCTGGCAATCCGGATATCGTCTATTCTGAATCCCAGCAAGGTTTTCTGTCCCGCATTGACGTTACCACCGGTGAGATTCTTCTGATACAACCGCAGCCGGAAGCCGGTGAAGATTATGAACGATTCAATTGGGACTCTCCGATTCTGGTCAGTCCGCATTCGCCCACCCGTATATATTTCGCGTCACATCGCGTATGGCGTTCCGAGAACCGTGGTGACAGCTGGACGGCTATTTCAGGTGATCTGACCCGCAACCAGGAACGTATCGCACTCAAGATTATGGGACAAACCTGGAGCTGGGACGCCCCGTGGGACCTTCTGGCGATGTCGACCTACAACACCGTCACCTCACTGGCCGAATCACCCTTACAGGAAGGCCTGATTTATGCGGGAACGGATGACGGCCTCGTTCAAATCAGTGAAGACGGGGGCACAAACTGGCGCAGGGTGGAAGTGGGCAGATTTCCAAACGTACCCAAAACCGCCTTCGTCAACGACATAAAGGCCGATTTACACGATGTAAATACAGTATACATCGCCCTCGACAATCATAAATTCGGTGATCTCAATCCCTATCTGCTAAAGAGCACGGATCGTGGCAAAAGGTGGAAGTCTATAAGAGGAAACCTGCCTGATCGTACACTGGTTTGGCGCCTGGTACAGGATCACCTTGAACCTAACCTGCTTTTCGCCGCAACCGAGTTTGGCATTTACTTCACCATTGATGGAGGAGATAAGTGGTTGAAACTCAGCGGTGGGGTGCCGACCATTTCGTTTCGCGATCTCGCCATCCAGCGCCGCGAAAATGACCTGGTTGGTGCATCCTTTGGTCGCGGCTTTTATGTATTCGATGACTACAGCGTTCTGCGTCACATTTCGGAAGAACAGTTGAAACAGGAAGCCACCTTGTTCCAACCCCGCAAAACCTGGTGGTATATTCCGCGACAACTTAGTGTCATTCAAGGTGCGTCCCAATATACAGCCCCTAACCCACCTTTCGGTGCCGTCTTCACATACTATCTGAAGGATGCACTAACAACCCAAAAGGCTATCCGTCAGAAAAAGGAAAAAGAACAGCTCGATAAGAAGCAGCAATTGGAATTCCCGGGCTGGGACGAAGTTGAAGCTGAACGAAGGGAGGAAGCGCCACAAATCTGGTTAACGGTAAAAGATAATGAAGATTACGTGGTTCGCCGGATTGAAGGTGTTAACCAAAAGGGCTTTTATCGTATAGCCTGGGATCTGCGCTATCCGGCGACAGACGCGATCAGTAATGTGGCTGACATTGAGGGCAGCTATATAGGTGCCATGGTTGCTCCGGGGGATTATGCCGTTACACTTTCCAAACAAGAAGACGGCGTCATCACCGATTTGTCGGAGTCTATGCACTTTAGAGTTGAAAGGATGTACGAAGGTGCTTTGGCCGGCAAAGACCCGCAGGAAACCGCTTCTTTTTGGAAGGAGACCGAGAGGCTGAACAAGTCCACCACAGCTGCTTCACGGAAGCTGAGTAAAGCCATCGAAAGAGTGAGCTTGTTACAAAAAGCGTTGACCCGGACACCGGCAGCCCCGGGCAACCTGGATAGTGAATTGCATCAGCTGAAGCGATCGTTGATGGAGATTGATGAGCGATTAAATGGTAATCGTTCAAAACGGCAAATTGGAGAAAAAACCAAACCAACAATTGCCGGTCGACAGAACGTGGCCTCTTTGGGAACCTTTGGTTCTACATATGGCCCGGCACCATTGCATAGGCGCAGCCTGGAAATTGCTGCTGCCGAATTTCAGGAGTTGAGGAAAGATTTGGAAGAAATCGTGGATGTGAAATTGCCAAGGGTAGAAAAAGCGCTAAGAGATGCCGGAGCACCCTGGATAGAAGGACAGGCTATTCCTGAATATTGATTGGACATTGAAAGGAACCTGCTTGACCTGCTCCCCAGAAGTTGCCCAAAGAATGCGGCCGGACCAAGGGGGAATATCAAAAATGCCTTGTCAAAGTAAATCAAGAGAGAAGAAATGTCCGGTACGTGAGAGCGCACGGTCAATCCTACTACTCACGTTATTTTTGTGTGGAACAGGATGGGCACAAGTCCCGACGCCCGGGACACCACCTGAGACCCGGAAAGATAATGTAAAGGAGATAATCCACGGCGTAGAAGTGGTTGATCCTTATCAGTGGCTGGAGGACCAGGAGAGCCCGGAAACGCGAGAATGGATTGATGAACAGAATGCATACAGCAAACCTATTCTCGATTCTTTACCGCGGCGCGATAATATCCAAAAAAGACTTGCAGAATTAATGAAAATAGATGTGACCGGCAGCCCGCAGGTGCGCAACAGTCGTTATTTCTTCATCAAGAGAATGAGCGATCAAGAGCTTTACGTTATCTACATCCGAGAAGGACTTAAAGGCGAAGACCAGGTGCTAATTGATCCTCACGGGATGAGTCCCGACAACACAACAAGTGTCGGCATGCGGGATGTGTCGAAAGACGGAACAATTCTGGCTTACGCTATTCGTGAAGGTGGAGAAGATGAGGTAAGGATCCGTTTCTTGCATGTGGATAAGCGTGAGCATTTACCGGATGAACTGTCCAAAGCTCGTTATTGGGGGATTTCCATCACGCCGGACAATGAGGGTTTCTATTATACTCGTCATGAGGCAGAGGGCCCAAGGGTATACTATCATGGGATGGGAACAGACCCTGCCAGTGACACGGAGATTTTTGGAGAGGGTTACGGTCCGGAAAAGATCCTGTGGGCTGATCTTTCCGAGGATGGAAAGCACCTGCTCATCATTGTCTGGCACGGATCGGCGGGACTCAAAACCGAGATTTATTACCAGAATGTGGCTGAAAAAGGTCAGATCATAGCGGTCGTTAATGACATCGATGCCAGATTCAGCGGGGAAATTGGAGGTGATCGAATCTACCTACAGACCAACTGGAACGCCCCCAGAGACCGAATCCTGGCCGTTGATATAAATGATATTCCTCGAGATCCTTCCGAGTGGGAAGAGATTATCCCCATGACGGATGCCATCATAGAGGGGTTTTCCACTGCTGGTGGGAGACTATTCGTCAACCATCTTGAGAACGTCGCTTCGTATGTTAAGGTCTTCGAGCCGAACGGTCGCCATGTGAGGGACATCTCCTTTGCCGATCCTGGTTCGGTGGGCTGGGTGAGCGGCCAGTGGGAGAGTAACGAAGCCTTCTACTACTATTCATCCTTCCACATCCCTCCGACGATCTACCGTTATGATGTCGAGACAGGGAATCAAGAAGTATGGGCGAAGTACGACGTTCCCCTCAAAAGTAACAATATCGAAGTCAATCAGGTTTGGTACTCTTCCAAAGATGGAACGGAAATCCCGATGTTTCTTGTGCACAGAAAAGGCCTGAAGCTTGATGGATCAAACCCGACGCTGTTGACAGGATACGGAGGATTCAACACAAGTCTCACTCCGTGGTTTTCGTCAACGGCCGCAATATGGGTTGAGAATGGCGGTGTATACGCTCGGCCTAATTTGCGTGGGGGGGGAGAGTTCGGAGAGGAGTGGCACAAAGCGGGAATGCTGGAAAACAAGCAGAACGTATTCGACGACTTCATCGCCGCCGCTGAATGGCTCATTGAAAAAGGATACACAAGTCCAACGAAACTATCCATTTCAGGCGGGAGCAATGGGGGTTTGCTGGTAGGTGCCGCTCTGACTCAGCGTCCTGATCTCTTCAGGGCCGTGGCCTGTTTCTATCCGCTTCTCGATATGGTCCGGTATCACAAGTTTCTGGTTGCATCCTTCTGGATCTCTGAATATGGTTCAACGGATGATCCAGAACAGTTCAAATATCTTTATGCCTATTCGCCTTATCATCGGGTAAAAAGTGGAATTGAGTATCCGGCAGTGATGTTCATCACGGGTGATTCGGACACGCGCGTCGATCCACTCCACGCTCGCAAAATGGCGGCGCTACTCCAGGAATCGACTGAATCAGACAATCCTGTCTTGCTGTACTACGACACTAAGTCAGGACATTCCGGCGGACGGCCACTGAGCAAGCAGATTGAGGACACCACCAGGTGGCTTAGTTTTCTGTTCTGGCAGCTTGGTGTGAAGAGCCAGGTTGGACAGTAATGCTACCATGGTAAACCGAAGTGATGCAGGTTTGGATTCCGGAAATTCAGATGTTGAAGAAGAACGAAAGAAACTATAAACTGAATGAGTGAGCAAAGCGCTATTCAGAAAAGAGAACAGGAGGTAGCAATGTCAAAGAGAATGCCCTCATGGATGATTCCTGTGATAACCTTGGGTGCCTTGGTTCTTATGGCAAATTCGGCAGACGCCCAGGAAGGAACGATGAAAGGTACCCACGAACAGGGGATGATGTCCCACACGTCTATGAAAGGAGAAAAGCATCAGACGGGAATGGGACACAAGTACATGATGAGACAAAAGCATCATGGAGGAGACAAGTTTTTCCTCGGGATGAAAGATGAGTTGGGTCTTACGGATGAGCAGGTGTCCAAGCTCAGGGCTTTGAAGAGCGAAACTGAAAAGCGGATGATACGAACCAAGGCAGATCTGGGAATCCTGGAAATAGAACTCCACGATCTTCTCAGAGAGGACAAGGTGAATGTCAAAACCGTTGACTCAAAGATTGAGAAGATCGGGGAACTTCGAACGAAAATGCAGAAGGCTCATGTCCATGCAGGCCTGGATGCCCGGAAGATGCTGACCTCTGAACAACTGAAGAAGCTCCATGGGCATAAAGGAAAGGGAATGTAGGAAAAGCAGGCGTAATTGTTCTTCGGTTTTCAGATGCACATTGCATACCTCTGCGCACCATTCGACTGATCAGGCGGTCTATTCTACTGTGGTTGTGAATAAGGATCCCTATCGTAACAGCGCAAAATGGTACGACACATTGTTCGAACCATTCAACACCGGTCTGAGGGGTCTTTGTGTGAAAATGCTTCCTCCAAGAGAAGGGATGTTTGTTCTCGATATGGGTTGTGGCACAGGATCGCAACTGGATGTTTACCAGAAGGCTGGTTGCGAGGTTTTCGGAATTGACCCATCAGTTGCCATGATTGACTTGGCCCGGCAAAAACTTGGTAACCACGCAAACCTTTGCGTGGGTGATGCGTCAAGAATGCCATATGGAGAAGGATCATTCGACCTGATCGTTGTGTCACTGGTACTGCACGAAATCTCCTCCAGAATTCGTTCAGTGCTTGTTAGTGAGTCAAGGCGGGTTCTGAAAAAAGATGGCCGGCTTTTGGTTGTGGATTATCACGCCGGTCCTCTCAGATTTCCGAAAGGCTGGCTGCTCAAAAGCTTCATCACATGCGCAGAAATTGCCGCCGGTTCTGAGCATTTCAAGAATTATCGCCAGTTTATGGCTAACAAAGGAGTCCCTGCTCTGGTAGCTGAACACAGACTTTCCGTTGAAATGAAAAAGATAGTCAGCGGCGGTAACCTGGGGCTATTCTTGTTGGCCTCACAGTAGATGGCCGAGTCGGCGTTCCTATTACTGTGATGAGCTGGCCGGCCCTACCGAACTCGACTCACATGGTGTACCGTTTCAGAGTCCTCGACAGTGAATTGGAGAGATCTTTTGTCGCCCGGTTCACCATTTCCCCCTCAACGGGGGCGGACTTTTCATTTCTTCTCAGAAGAACCATGGTCCCAAAGTCCAATGCTCTCCTGTCCCCTTTAAACGTCGCCCATCTGTATTCAAAGCTTGATATTCCTTCAAAAGATTCGCCCTTTTTCAGCCTGGCTGTTTCTACATCTATGATCCGGAAGGACCCGGTAATCTTGGCGGCTGCGGTTCGCGTATAGATCGTCGCAACGGCAGAGACTTTTTCATAAACTTCTTTCGTGCGGATATTCCCCTTACTATCCTTGTACTTTTCCTTACCCACCACGATCCTTGCTTCCCGCTCCACATTTTTTTCCAGCGTTGTGGTGGGAGTATAGATGACCTGAGTAATCCTTCCCGTCAAAATCTCATGGATGCCGAGTATCTTTCCCAACTGTACGGCACTTTCTTCGTCCACGATGCCTGCGAGAGTCAAGCGGTGTTCTTCCATCACATTTTCCAGTTCTTCCCGCGAAACAAGTTCCAGAAACTCCATGGAGGAAGGATCATTCATGAATTCCGTCACAATTTCGTCAACTACCAGACCTGGTAAGTCACCGTATCTTCCTTCTTTACCGCTCCTGTCTTCGAAGGGAACGATGGCCATTCTCTTTACCCCTGCTTGCCTTGCCTTTTCGTACAGTTCGGCCGCATCCTTATAATCCTCAATGAAACTGGTGGCCAGACGAAACTCCAGGGCAGCACCTCGCTGCTCGTCGACACCTTCCCGTTCAAGCAGACTCAATCCTTCTTGATAGTGAGCCTCTGCCGCGTTGGTTTTTGCTTCAACCAGGTGTTGAGTGTAGTCTGAGGTCTCGAACTCGATTACCTCACCTGTTTCTTTCACCTTAAGCGTGGGAAGTTCCCTAACCGCCTGATTGATTTTCACGAGAGCCTCATACTCCTGGACAATTCCATCCCACCTGGACTTTGAGGACGAAGCTTCGAGTCCAGCGAGCCTTGCGGCGTGGGCTTGCGTGGCGGCCCTGAAAGCATTCCCGATGAGAATCTGGGCCTTTTCATAGTCCGGATTCAATTTCAGTGACCGGGTGCATTCGAAAACCGCCGTGTCATAATCACCCCCAGCGTATGCCTCACGAGCGCTGCTTTCCAGCCGGCCATGCTGGGTGAAGCCGGCACACCCAATCATGAAGATCAGTAGGACCGCTAGGGCACCGGTCTGAAGGTTGCGATAGTCGTTCACAAGTCTTTTTGGTCGCCTCAAAATTCGGTGGTTATGTGATAGTAGGAACTGGGATTGGAGAGTGTCGTGAAGACTCTTATGTAGTGCGTTCCGGTTTGGGCAGCGGCAATCTCAATCGTTTCACTGGTATTTCCAGTGTTCGATGAAGCTGAAAGCTCCGTTCCATCGGGATTGAAGAGACTGAGATTCAGGTCTTCGTCCAGTTCATCAAGTAGGATAGAGATCATCCCTCCGGCGGCGATTCCCTGCATTTTGTACCAGTCCTGATCCGGTTCACCAAAAATCGTATTAATAAGACCACCGTACTTTTTGTCCGACTCCATCGGTTGAGCATCTTCGTAAGAATCGTTCTCTACATTATCCACCGTGGCGATCGTTGTAAAGTAGAGTGAATCCGTAACGATATTCTTTCCCGATAGACCGATTTCGTATGCGACCTCGTTCGAAAGGGGATTCGAGAACGTGAGTGTGAGTGTGTCGTCACCTGCGTTAAGAATCATTTTTTCGATGTCCGCACTGGGTGCGAACGAAACATCAGGGAAGTCATCAACCGGATCGCTGAAGGCGATCTGAAGAGGTTTATGAACGGGAACGTCCACGGTGGTTCCCACCAGTTCCGCCGTTATCTCAGGCTCCTCTATCGTACAGGAGGGGAGGTAGACGCCTAGGACAATACCCAATAGAAGCCAGGAAGGCTTGACAAAGGCCTTGGACATCTGATGATCCCTTTTGATTCTCACACCCTGGGATAACTCCTCAGGATCAACTCAAGGGGAAAAGACCACTGGTCAGTTGGCCCAACTCATTGAATTGAGGGACTTGAAATAGTGAACACACCGGGACAAAATATAGTCAACCCAGCCGCTTTTGACCAGTTCAAGATCTTTAGCATGAATAATTCATCAGCAATTATCGAATGTGTGTACATTCAGAAATAATTAGACTTTAAACATAGAGATATATTTCTGCTGAATTAATGAGGTTAGCATGTCGAGTGGAAGAGGCCGCCGACGGATTCCTTTTCGCGAAGTTCATTGTACAACCGGACCGCCCCGTCGGTCTTCAGAACATGCACAGTGATCTCCTTCTCTTTGAGGAAACGAAGAGTCTCAGGTTGTGTGCCCAGACGCCCAAGCATTCCTCTCGAAAGCACCACAACTCGGGCGCCGTTTACCAGGAGTTCCTCCACGTCTTTGACCTGAATTCCTGGAGAGTGTCGGGTTCCTGTTTCATTCCAGTCCCATTCCCGGCCTCCTCCGGGATACAGTTTGGCATCCTTGAAATGGAGAGTACCCTCAACGTCCAAACGGCCCCAGGATAGACGTTCGATTGCAGGTGAATTCATCGGTTTCATTTCTTATGACGAAGAATTCTACCACGCCTGGCCCCAGTATGTTTTCCCTTTTCAATGGTGAGTTTTCCGTTGACAAAGACATATTCGATCCCCACAGGATACTGATGCGGGTTCTCGAAGGTTGCGCGGTCGATAACCGTTTTCGGATCAAAGACGGTAATGTCCGCGACTTTTTTCTTCATCAGGATTCCCCGGTCTGCCAGACCTAGCTTCGCAGCCGGCATGCCGGTCATTTTGTGCACTGCGGCTTCGAGACCAATTATTTGTTCGTCACGAGAATACTTGCCAAGAACTCGCGGGAATGTTCCATAGAATCGTGGATGGGGATTCCCTGCAGCCAGCTTGCCGTAGGGGGCGATAGCGTTGCCATCGGAGCCAATCATTGTGAAAGGTGATGCCAGGACTTTCTCAAGATTCTCCTCGCTCATGGCAAATCCCACAATGCCAACCTGATTCTTTTCGGAAAGTAGCAGACCTATGGCAAAATCCACCGGTTCCTGTCCGGCTTCTTCGGCGCAGGAGAGGATGGTCTTCCCCTGGTATTTTTTCCCTTGCTCACTGGCGCAGTAACTGATCATGACCTTATCCCAGCCCCCGATCCTCAACGCACGGGATTCGGCGAAGGTCCTAATCCTGGGAGAATGCTCCGGGTCATTCAGACGTTCAAGGACCTGCTCCGTTTCCCCCTGCCGGGATTCGAGAGGGAGGAACGTGGTAAGTCCCGTTCCCCATGCGACATAGGGGTACCGGTCGACCTCCACGGGTAAGGTCTCCCGTGTCTTGTAGATCAACTCCAACACGCTGTCGATCTTATGCCAGTTTCCCTGATTGGCCACTTTCAGGTGGGAGATCTGCGTGGAGACTTCCGCCCTTCGGCAGATCCGGAGCGCTTCCTGAATGGCATCCTTAACAGTGTCATCTTCGTTGCGCATGTGCGTGGCATAGACACCGTCATACGCGGCTGCAACTTTTGCCAGTTCAATCAATTCTTCCGTTCCCGCGTAGCTACCGGGTGTGTATTCAAGACCGGTTGCGAGGCCCAGGCTTCCCACTTCCATGGTCTGGGCAAGGAGCCGCTTCATTTCAGCCAACTGCTCGGGGCTGGCCGGTACGTCATTCTTCCCCACGACGGCACCTCTCAGGGAACCGTGCCCTGTGAAGGTGGCATAGTTAATGGAGGGTTCAGATAGTTCAAGCCGTGTGAAAAACCCTTCCAGATCGTGCCAACTAACGTTTGTGCCGAATCGGTTCCGCCATCTTTTGTCCAACTCTGTGCGATCGTCTTCATCAAGGGGAAACGGAGAAGACCCGCAATTGCCTGACACTTCGGTGGTCACTCCCTGGCGTATTTTGCTTTCTCCCAGGGGATTAGCCAGGAGTTCAACATCGGTGTGGGTATGTATGTCGATGAAGCCGGGCGCCACGACAAGTCCCGCGGCATCGATGACTCGATCGGCACCTGCTCCTTCCAGATCACCCAGCGCTGTGATCGTGTCGCCTTTGATGCCGACATCGACTGGTCTCGAATCCTTTCCCGACCCATCAATGACGGTCCCGTTTCTTATGATGGTATCGAAAGGGCTGTTGATTTTGATCCCCAAGGCCGTCCCCGCGAGGCCAAGGGATCCGATCTTCACGAATTTCCGACGTGAGATTCTGGATGTCATGGGAATGGATCTCTCTCGTTGGTCACATGAATTTTAGGAACAAAAATCGATTCAATCCAGTCAGATTCCTGAATTATACGCAGGATCTTCCAAAGGATCTTGAGATGAGATTCGCCGCCTTCAAGGGAGTCCCTGTGACCCGCAGGGTCTCCTCCGGAGGGATGAAGAACGCGAAGGAGAAAGGAGTGTTAAGGTGTTAGAGTGTGGGGATTTGTCGGTTCTCGAACAGATGAACACATGTCCGCCGGATTCCTTGGAACACTCTGTCACTTCAGGCGACGCATGATCGCTTCCCTTTTGGCTCAGGGGGGAGGTTGGGTGGTCCAGGTAAGATCGCCGTCAGGATCCACGAACCGGACATAGAATCCCCAGCCACCGGCACCCTGGAGTATCTTAACCAGCAGCTTGTTCCAACCCTTCTTTAGTAGCACATCCACTCTGTCTTGATCTGGATAGGCGCCGCGGTATGCGGGATTATTGTGAGTAAGGACGTCATTGAGCCATAAACGAACACCATCGTCACTTCCGAGGAGTATCTGGCTTTTCCGTTCATCCGGAGAAAAGAGATAGACAAGTCCGTAAACGATTGATCTTTCATTCCGCGTAAAGAGATTGTCAAGCCTGATGTAACCGGATGGGCCGGCCTGAAACACCTCCCACGACACATCAGTGCTGTCTGCACCCGGATATTTTTTCTGGAGATCTATTTGACTTTCGGGAGGATAAGGCACCTGAAGGAATGTCATATCGGGGGCCTCAAAAGGTCCAAAAAGGTTCCAGTCTGTGACATAGCGGGGGGAAGAGGGGGAAAGAGTCATAGCCACGTAACCGACTTCCGTTCCCTGAGAGGTTGGGTCCTTCCCCGTAATGTTGAGAACCAACGTGTTGAGACCAGCATGAAGGAACACGTTTCTTACCTTCAGAACTTCTATCGACTCTTCGCGGGAAAACCCTTGAAAGGGCTTCGATTCGAATGGTGAGGTACCTTTTCCTGACCGAACTTCCTCCACTTCAAATGATCCCATTCTCTTGCCTCTGAGAAAAAAGAGGTCCACATTGTATTGCTCTCCCACATCGACTGGTACGGCTACCCGGCATTTGTCCCCCACGTCGGCACCGTCGGTCATGAGCACAGGGTACCTTGTGCCGTTTTGGTTGTAGAATGAACTCAGGAAATGGTAGAGGTTTGTGGCTTCGTAGGTCATGCCCGTTTCCGAATCCTCGAATCGTGTCATCTTTTCTACGCTTACCTCTTTCCAGGTCGGTAGAGTCATTTCCCATGAGGATTCAAGGGCAAAGGGGAGACGATCGGGGGCAGCGGCAAGTAGAGGGAACGGTACGTGAGGCTCATCCTGATACCAGTAGGCCACCGATGAGAAATAGTCCGACCGATTGTTGGCGTGTCCATGCTCGATGGCTACCCTGATGGATTCCTCAAACGGTATGGGGTCCGGAATGTGAAAGCGGTAGACCGTGGCTTTAGAGCCAGTTTGAAAATCGGATTCCTGGAGAGGACACCCGTAGAACAGGTTATCGTCCTCACGCATGCCCCAAGCGTCAGAAAAGTAGTCCTCGGAACCTGTCCCGTGCAAGGAAGGTATCTTTTCACCGTCTATGTAGATCATATCGTCACCTTCGCCCCACCATCCCATTGCCCGCTGAAGGATGCTCAAGTTGCAACCCACGTAATGTCCTTTACCAGCAGTGTCAAGTATGAGATAATTCTCGCCGGGAATGCAGGGAGTTTCCTGACGGTATTGAGCGTGAAAATAGGGCGTGCGGGCAGATAGTCTCGGGAGCTCTCTGTAGTAATAGAAAGAGCCAACCGTTCTCGATCCTTCGTTGGTGGCGGTGATTCTCGCTGATTTTCGAAAGGGCATGTACCAGTAGCAGTTTCTCGCTCTCCCATATGACGAGCAACTGATTGGAAGAGAACTGAGGTTTCTGTCCAGGCCGTGACCCACACTGAAGAAATCTCCAACGGGAGACACAACGGAGGGAGTTTCCTCCCCGTCCCAGTACATCTTGAGGATAATCTTCCGGCCGTAAAATGGTTCCGCAGAAACTGTTATCCAGATATGATGAATTGCCCCTGGGCCTTCAATTTCTGCCAACACGGCCGTTTCCCCGGGATCAAGGGCAACGGCATCCCGGTTTCCCCCTGTCGTGTCGAAAGATGAGATTCGGTTACTTCTGAAGTCCTGGTGTGTGCCCAGATCGATGAGCAAATCGTGCTGGGCCAAAGAGAACACTGGAATGCCCACAAACGAGAGAAGAAGAACCATGAGGGTCGCCAGGCAGCGGGAACCTCCCTGTGACTCTGGACGGTTGAGATACATCATGCCGTCTTCTTAATGACCACGTAGCTCAGGTCGTCCTGAGGTGGAGCAAACCTGGCGAGGTCTCCTTTCACCGCATCAAAGATCTCCCGTGAGGCGAGATCTTTCGTTCTCCTCAATATCTCTTCCAGATTGCCGGGGAAGTACTCCTCACCGTTTCTGCGGTGTTCGGACAATCCGTCTGTATACAGAACAATGATGTCGCCCACCCCCATGAGGTTAATCTCGTTGACTGTGTATTTTTCCTTATATCCTATCTGACTGAAATGGCGCCTTTTGTCTATGTCGTCTTCGGACGGAAACATACCCAATGGAGGATAAGTAACGAGTCGATCCCCGCTCATTTCTATTATCTTGTTGTATTTATTTGAGAAGACAACTGGACCCGGATGACCCGCGGAGATGAATCGAAACGTGCCTTCCTCCGAAATCTCGCCGTAGAGGAGTGTCAAATACTTGTCTATGGTCAGGGAATCGTAGAATCTCGTGTTCAACGTCTCGAACAGACGAGCCGTTATCTCTCCATAATTGTGGAGTTCATACAGAACGCCCGTCAGAAACGCGTCGTGAAGTCTCCCGGCCAGATAGGCGTCTGTGATACTATGTCCTGACACGTCCAGGATGAGGATTCCGGCTCTTGAAGTATTCAGGAGCAGTTTTTCTTCCACTTCTTTCTTACCCTTTTCTCTGGCGATTCTTATTCTTGTGTCCATATCGTATCTGTTGTTGAAATCGACAAAGATCATGTGGTCTCCTCCAACATCGCCGTGCAGCGGCACGCAGTCTCCATAAATATCAATATGTTCAAGCCGCGGAATGCTCCCGGGAGGGTTGATCAGGATTTTGGAGATTGTCTCGAAATTCTCCAGCTCCTGTCTCAGGTAATCCATAGCTTGGTTCTTCATCGTTGTCCTCCAGCCCTGGGAGAAAGTGGAATTTAGTGATTCCTGGTGCGAAAAAACGACCCATAAGAGCAAAATACGAGTGCTCGTATTCACCGAAATCATGGAGTCTTAAGTACCGTCTGTGCCTAGATTCCAGCCACTGCAGACCTTATTTGGCGGTCATGCAGCCAACCTGACATGAGCTATTTTGGTGATTTATACAGAGTATTTCGGCTGGTCAGGGGATTAATCATGTCGCACGGGCCAAGACCGGAAGGTGTGACCGAAACGGACGAATTCTACCAGGGACCCAACGGCGAAAACGTACCAGTAAAGATTTTCAACTCCAGGAATCCTTCCCGTCATACGCTTATCATCTATCCGGGAGCATCTCCAATGGCGGAGGCTCATCCGGCCCTAAGAGCGGTTGGCGAAGCCATGGCAGGCGCCGATTTCCAAGTTTTCATCCCGAGAATCCCCCCTTTTAAGGACATTAGTCTTTCTGAGGAAGGTATCGAATGGATTGTACATTTCTATGAATGGCTCTTGAGGTCGAAAAGCCTTTCAGGAGATAAGATAACAATGAGCGGCATAAGTTTCAGCGGTGCTCTTGGCTTGAAGGCAAGCCTCGACAAACGTGTTCAGGCGCGTCCTCCCAGGTCGATTTTTGTCTACAGCACATATTACAGCATGGAGACTTATCTTCGATTCCTGGCGACGGGAGAAATGAGAGCGAATGGCGAGAAGCGACGCGTCCAGCCGCATGAATGGGGACTCGTGGTTCTGTTCTACAATTATCTTCGGAGGGTGGATGTGGGGTACAACACGAGCAATGTTCAAAGAATCCTGCAACTTTGCGTGCAGGATCTTATGGACGACGTGGAGGAACACACCAAGAGGATTTCGGGGAAAGAACGGGAGCTCGTTGACGGCATTCTGCATGCCCGAGCGTCCCAGGAAATCGTGAGGATCACCAATCTGTTCTGGGAGCAGTTCAAATCCGAACTTGAGAGCTTATCACCGAAGACGTGGTGTGACAAGATTGTTACCAGAGTCTTCATTATGCACGGAGCGGAAGATTCCATGACCCCGTTCACTGAATCGATTCGTTTGGCCGATGCGTTAAACAACAGCAGCCTCCTGATTACGCATGCCTATGAACATGGGGAGCTGTCGAGCAAGCTCGGCTTCATTTCTCGCCTGGGAGAATCTGTGAGAGTCATTCTATATTTCTTCCGTTTCATTCGATATTCTGAAGGTTGACGTTTCCGACGCAATCACTGAGGAACAGGCGTTTATCTCAAGTACAACTTGCGGTGATTCTTGTATCTACCATTTTCTGAATCTAATCAAACATTTCTTTTACATATTTCTCAAGTTTTTCGGTGTCTCTCGAGAATCTTCTTATGCCTTCCGCGAGTTTTTCCGTTGCCATGGGATCTTCATTGAGCATCCACCTGAACTCTTTTTCATCCAGATTCATTTTTTCTCCCCCAAGATCTAGGGAAGACTCAGGGTTGAGTTTCCTTGGTACCTTTCCCTCAGAGTTCTGAAGTTCCTCCATGAGTGAAGGACTGATGGTCAGCAGATCACACCCGGCTAGTTGAAGGATTTCGTCCACGTTTCTGAAACTTGCCCCCATGATAACGGTTTCGCATTCATGTTTCTTGAAGTAATGGTAGATCGTCTGAACCGATTTAACACCGGGGTCCTCATGGGGTGGGAAGTTGTCCACACCCGAGTTCTTCAGATACCAGTCAAGAATTCTTCCAACGAACGGTGATATCAACGTAACTCCTGCGTCGGCGCAAAGGACGGCTTGGGCAAAGCTGAACAGCAGCGTCATATTGCAGCGAATCCCATCTTTTTCGAGGCGCCTGGCAGCCTCTATCCCTTCCCACGTGGAAGCAATCTTGATGAGCACCCTTTCCGGTCCGATCCCGGCTTCTTCGTAAAGCTCCATGATCTCACGTGTGCGGTCCACGGTGGCGTCGGTGTCGAAGGAGAGTCTCGCGTCGACTTCAGTGGATACGCGGCCCGGTATGATATGGAGTATTTCGGCTCCGAAATTGATGAAAAGACGGTCAACTGAGTGGCGCAGTTGTTCTTCCGGAATACGTGATCTTGATTTGCCGTATTTGATGGCAGATGTGACAAGGTTGCGATACTGGCTCATTTGCGCCGCCCTAAGAAGGAGGGAAGGATTTGTCGTTGCGTCGGACGGCTTGTATCTTCCGATGGACTCAATGTCGCCTGTATCCGCAACTATGGTGGTCATTTGTCTTAACTGATCGAGCTTGTTCATAGTCATGACACCTTTCAGATACTCTCGCTTTGTCCGAGATTTTCCTGGAACCTTCTGAATGAAACGACACCCGGGTCAAATTTTCGAACCAATTCTCTTTGTTCCAACTGGGAATTGCAACGACCTTTTCAAGGTCAACGACCGGCAATAAAGCACCAAATGACGGAGAAATGTCAAATCACAAAATCCAAGCACCAAATTCCAAATCTGCCGCTGATGATGTTCATATAAAAAAAGACCCTTTGAAAATTGCAGTTCGTGATTTGAGATTTCTTTGTTATTTGGGATTTGAAATTTGGAATTTGTTTGTTATTTGGAATCTGTGATTTTGTCTTATGCAAGTGTATCGCAAAAGCCATACAATGACATTGTCAAGTAAAGGCGAATTAGTGATACAAGTCATCAGCAGGTCACCTGTTAGGTTGAACAAATTCCCGTGTCCAGAGTGGCCTGCCGTCCTGAAAGACCCGTTCAGTAAGTTCATCTCCCCTTTCGGACCACGTCATTTCCTGAACGGGAATCCCTTTGATGAATACGGTGAGACTTTGAACCTTTCCGCTCACATCGAATTGAACTTCCACTCCATGTTTCTCGTCCTGCTGGTAGTCCACTTCCCTCGAAACCCGGCCATTGGGGTACCATTCTCTCACCGTTTCGGTTGAGTCTCTTCTTCTCCCGGGCTCGATTCTCCTTCCATGACGATCCCATGCTACTGTCCAGAAAGGTCCATCCTCCGAAAACGCGGTCACGTTCTTCAGGATACCCGTCGGATGCCACTTAATCGCGGAATGAGGCTTTCCGGAGAGGAAAATAGCGTGCTCCTGCATCTGACCCGAGGGTGACCATCTGATTTGGTCTCCGTGCCTGAGGCCTTCGACATACTCAAATTCAGAGGCGGTCACTCCTGTCGAGTACCGTTTGACAGACTTGCCGTGTCTCAAGCCATCCTTAAGATCCGTCTGGAGCTTTTTCGTTCCATCCTCATACCAGAGAGTGGACCTGCCTTCCCTTTTTCCTGCTCTGTATCTCTCGACAGATTGCAGGTTTCCGCTTCCGTACCAGCGTCTTGACAGACCATGAAGATGTCCGGCGTGATAGACTTTTTGTGAGTCCAGTTTGGAAAACTCGTTCCACCATTTCCACTTGCCGTGCGGAAGCCCGTTCCTGAACAGTTTTCCCTCGAGCAGTCTCCCGTTCTCAGCCCACTCTCTCGATTTACCGTGGAGCTTATCTGCCTTGTACTCCTCAAGGGATTCAATCTGTCCGTTTGGGAACCATGCTCTTGACGCCCCGCTCAAGAATCCCTCGCGGTACCGCACCACTCTCTTTTTACGTCCATTCTTCCTCCAGGCGATCGTTTCGCCGTCGAGTTTCCCTCTGGAGAAATGCTTCACCGAATCCATTCTTCCCTCTTGATCCCACCAGGTCCACCTCTTGACAGGGAATCCCTTTTTGTAGTACTGTTCGGTTTTCAGTTGACCGTTCTCATACCACAACTGATATCCGCCGTGGAAATTGCCTGACTCGTAGTGTATCTCTTCCCATGGCCGGTCGTTCCTGTGAAATGTCAACATCTTTACCACGGCAGAATCGCCGTCGTCTACATCATAGCTGATACTTGACCGAAGCCCGTCGTGGACGGTTTCAGTCGTTATGATTTTCGGTGCGCAACCGGTTTGGAAAAACAATAAGACAAGCAGTAGAATGGCAATCGCCGAGAAGGAGATTTCGGGCCGGTTTCTCTTAAAAGTCAAACCGGCAGGGGAGTGAGGTTACTGAATGGATGGGCCTTAT
Organism: Candidatus Neomarinimicrobiota bacterium; assembly: GCA_036476315.1. NCBI lineage: Bacteria > Pseudomonadati > Fidelibacterota > Fidelibacterota bacterium. The sequence goes on from JAZGBI010000031.1 coordinate 20,465, forward strand.
CTCCTTGAGACAGACCGGGGAGGGAGTGTGATTTCATTCTTTCTTGAGGATCACGACCATTCCGTCCCCCTTCTCCTCGGAGGCTCGTATGACGACCATATCATAAGCTGGATCATTTTCCACGGTCTGAATGAACTCTCTCATCTCCTCGGCATGGATGATGACATTGTCCGCTACGATTGCGGCACGTCGCTTGAGCTTCGGTTCCAGGAGCTTGAAGTACTTGAAGTAGTCCCGCTTGGCCGCATCGATGAACACAAAGTCGAACTCTCCGTCAAGTGTGGGAATCACATCGAGAGCATCTCCTTCGAGGCAGGTCACGGACTTTTCGAGGCCGACCTTCCGGAGGTTCTCGCGGCATTCCTCTACCATGTCCCCTGAGATGGCCATCGTATAGAGATGACCTCCCGTCAGTTCGAATGCCATTCCCATGTGGATGGAACCGTAACCGTTGGCCGAACCGATTTCCGCTCCCCGCTTGGCGTTCATGAATGTTACCAGGATCCTGAGAAACAGCGCGTCTCCTGGGGTCGTATTCATGTGAATTCGAGGAAAGTTCTCAAGGAAGTTTTCTCTATAGGTATTGAGTTCTGCCGGTTTCACGTTTGACGAAGAATCGGATATGTCCTTGTTTCAGACAGGGAGGATTTGACTTCTTCAGACACTTGTCAGAAGGTAATCAAACGCCGGGTAACTGTCAAATTGCAATTCACCTGTCCTTATTTGGCTGGTCCCTTCCTCTATTTCCCCCATGAATGCTAATTCAGGATACAAAAGTCTACTCATATTGCTTGTGGGCCAAGAAATAGTTACTTTTGGTATATTCCGCTGTGAGGCGTTCCTTACAGAAGCGTGTTCGATTCATAGGCCAGTGGTGAAGGAAAACACCAAGACTGTGGAGTGAATGCAAATCAGTTCAAATAAAGGGGAGTCAGCTTTGAACTGGAAATCATGAAAGTCCTCATCTCATCTATTCTTTTCTCAGGTTTTGTTTCATTTCTTTCGGGGCAAGAAACCGTGAGTTCCGGCACTCCGCCCCCGGACTCTTTGACCACGATCGCCGTTCTTCCCCTGGAAGGTAAGGGAATATCGACTCATGAATCAGAGATATTGACTGAACGATTGCGGTCGACTCTTGTTCAGGATGGTCGATACCAGGTGGTGGAACGGTCTCAGATGCAAGAAATCATGAGAGAACAGGGGTTTCAGCAAACGGGTTGTATTTCGCAAGAGTGTCTGGTGCAGGCTGGCCTGATTCTCGGTGCCATGAAAATGGTGAGTGGCACGGTGGGGAGGCTTGGCCAAAGCTTCGCCGTTGATGTGCGTCTGTTTGACGTGGAGACAGCCAGAATTGTGAGGGCGGTCACCCGCGATCATAAGGGAACAATTGACCGACTCCTCCCGGTCATCACAGACGTCGGAAGAGAACTGGCGGGTGAGGGTCCCGTCACTGCATCCCGGTCCATGAATGAAGAATCTGAAGATGTTTCCCATCAACTCGAGGCGGCTTTCGACAAAGTCACGACCTCGATCTCACGTACATTTACTTCTGACCACGGGGAAATTGAAGAAATCACCACCGCGTGGGGAATGAGCTGGTCTCCGTTTCAATTCTCCGTCCTTTATCCTCTTCAACTCGTCCCTGCTCGTGTTGACATCTATGGTCTGAGGATCACCCTACTCTACGGAAAGAATGAGAATCTGTTCGGCTTCGATAACGGCTTCATTAATGAAATCAACGACACTGTAATAGGTTACCAAACCGGCGTTTACAATAAGAGCGGAAAGGTGTACGGTGCTCAGTGGGGTCTCCTGAACACCTGCGAAAGACTTTACGGTGTTCAAATTGGAGTCATTAACAGAAGTGATCATTTGAGAGGAGTTCAGATCGGCGTACTGAACTTCAATCCCGTGAGTGGAGGTATTCCATTCATGCCATTCATCAATATTGGTTTTTAGCCTGAATTATTCAGGTTGGCTTTTCCCGCGTCAATGGCGGTAACCGGAAGCAAGTCTTGAATCGTTTTCTATTCATTTCACTCCAGTGAACACGAGCGACATAGAACTCCTTAGAAGCGTCCCTCTTTTCATCGATCTTTCCATGGCAGTTTTGCAAGAGCTTCTCGACAGAATGAGCAAACGATTCTACCGGAAGAATAATATGATCCTGATGCAGGATGAAATGGGGGACACCTTTTTTACCATCAGCAAGGGGAGTGTCAAAATCAATCGTCTGAGTGCCGACGGTAGGGAGGTCGTCTTTGCCATCTTGGGCGAGGGCGAATTCTTTGGGGAGATGTCCCTCCTGGATGAAGAGACGAGATCAGCCAATGCAGTGGCTCTTGAGGATTCCGAGGTGTTGATTCTAAAGCGGGGCGATTTTCTGGCTTTCCTGGAAAAATACCCCAGGGTGTCAATCTCCCTTCTTGCGGAAATGGCGGGGAGAATAAGGAAAATTGACGCGCAGATTGAAGGATTATCCTTAAGTGATGCGGCGCATCGCATCGGAATGACGCTTCTCCGGCTTTCTGAGGAACTCGGCGTCATTCAGAAAGGGGTGATTGAAGTCAATGGTCTTCCTTATCTCAAAGATATTGCCAATATGGCAGGTACTTCCCGGGAGACAGTGTCCAGAACGATGAAGCTGTTCGAAAGAGAGGGTATGATCCAGCGTCGCGGACGAAGGTTGAAAATCTTCGACTATTCTCAGTTCAAGCGTACGTTTGGGTAGCGACCGGCTCCTGGATAATGGGGTTGAAAAAATTCCGTTAATATGATATATTTCTCCTGAGGTTAACCTCAAAAAAGCTGTGGCAGTTGGGGTGCAACGTTTGACATGGTAGAACGCTTCCTGATTTCCCTTGCGTAATCAGGGGTCAGGGAAGAACATGAACCAGGAGGAGCCATAATGGGATCACTTCTCAAATTGCGCGTCTTCGGAGTATCGCTCATTTTTGTGTCCCTGGTCGCCGAGACACTCATGGCAGGGACGACAGGAAAGATTCAGGGGACGGTAAAGGAGAGGAAAACCGGTGATCCGCTCGTTGGAGTCAATGTCGTTGTCTCGGGAACGGAACGCGGAGCTGCCACTGATCTCACCGGTTACTACTTCATTTCGAATATCGCGCCGGGAACGTACGCCCTTTCCCTTTCCATGGTGGGATACAGAACCACGGAAGTTCAGAACGTCAAGGTATGGATCGATAGAACAACGGATGTACACGTCCAGCTTGAGATAGCGGCGGTTGAATTCGAGACCGTGATTGTACAGGCGAGGCGACCTCTTATTGAGCCGCGGGTGACCAACAAGACTATCTCTATTCGCTCTGAGGAAATCAAGGTCATGCCTGTAACGAGTTCCCAGGAAATTCTCCGGCTTCAGGCAGGCGTAACCCAGGTGGAAGGATCGTTCAACAAAGTGGCCGGGTTTGAAGACAGGGGGATTGACCAGACACACGTACGAGGTGGCCGAAGCGGGGAGATTGCCTACCTGGTTGACGGGATGTACGTTGAGGATGCCATCTACGCGGGAATGGGCACTTTTGTCAATCGAGCTGCCATCGAGGAGATGAAGGTGGAAGTGGGAGGCTTCAAGGCAGAGTACGGCGAGGCCCAGGCCGCGGTTGTAAATATTGTGACCAAAGAGGGACGCAGCCGCTTTCACACTTCCCTTGAGGTGAGTTCAAGCGGTTGGGCGGATATCGATGGCCGGGGGAAAGGGCTCAAGCCCATTTCGACTCCTGATGCCCTGCGTGATTATCACGATATTCTCGGTTCCATCGGGGGACCTGTACCGGGAATACCCGGACTCTCGTTCTTTCTCTCCGGTGAACAGCGATTCAAACGTTATTCGGTATTTGAGTTCGATGATATTACCTACGACTCCACCCTTATCTCCGACCCCACTGACAAGAACTTTGGCGAGCGCGTGGGGGACACGACCTACACGTTCGCTTACGGAAAAGAGCGGAGGTCCCATCCATTTGACAATTCTACCGGCTGGCAGGCGCTCGGGTTTGATGACAGGTGGGATTATTCCGCAAAGTTGACCTACAGCCCGTTTCCGGCGATCAAGATCAACATACTTCACCGGAAAGCCGACAAGCAATTCCGGAACTACGTGAATTCATATCGATATTCCATGAAATCCCGGCATATCACGTCGGACAGAACCGAACAGCAAGGACTTACCTTGAATCACCAGCTGAGTCCCGAGACGTACTACACGCTGAACTTCAACCGTTTCTGGAAATCACGCACCTACCGGATACCTGGTCTCCACTCAGATGAATTTGGTCCCGGGCTTAACAGGAATGACTATGACAATGACGGAGTGGGAGCTCCGGATGACCCGGATGAGATGTGGCATTATGTGGAGAATCAACCGGATCATCCAAGCTCGAGTTCCACGTCTGGATTTTACAATCCTCTGGCCACGGTGGGATTCGATTCCTCACGAGGCGTGTACGTCTACCGCGGCGGACTCATGCGATACTGGCACCGGGATTTTCAACAGTCATATGGTATTAAGAGTGACCTAACCAGTCAGATTACGAAAAGCCACGAAATAAAGACGGGGTTTGAATTTCGTCAATACGATATCTACTTCCGCGAAATCCAGCTCCCCTATCTCGAGAACCCCTATGCGGACAATTACCTAGAGCATCCCAAGGAAGCCTCGGCCTATCTACAGGATCAGTTCGATCTGGGACGAGTTATTATGAACATTGGGGGACGAATTGACTACTCCGACTCACGGGGTGAATTGTGGAGCGACCCAAAAGACCCCACCACGAAAGTGGTGCGTGGGCGTCACAAGTGGCAGGTAAGCCCCCGGTTGGGTTTCGGCTACCGAGTTACTGACAGAACCACTTTTCACTTCAATTATGGTCATTTCTTTCAGGTTCCCTCTTATCGCGACCTTTATGTGGGTGCGTCCACCCGGGACCTGGATACGCCAAGGCCTCTCATCGGAAATCCCCATCTGCAGGCTGAAAGGACCATGCAGTATGAATTCGGTTTCAAGCAACAGTTTGGCCGACTCTGGGCGGTCGACGTCACCGCCTGGACGAAATCGATCACGGGCCTTTCGGGGACCGTGAACATTATCGGCTTTGATCCTGACAGCCTGGGTCTGTACAACTACTACAATTTTGATAACTACGATCACGGGACCGCCCGAGGCGTTGACGTGACCGTGGAAAAACAGTTCAGCGACTATTTCATGGGTAAAGTAAACTATACCTATTCCGTGGCAAAGGCGAACCGGTACTATTCCTGGACGGGGTACTGGAACTCGGAAACGGAGGAGACGGAGGCGAAACGGGAACTTCTCATGCAGTACGATCAAACACACGTCATGGACGCGTGGTTCTTTGTCCAGTTTCCAGATCATTTTGGTCCCAAGTTTTTCAACCGTTATCCTCTCGAGCGGTTTTCAACGAGTTTCATAGTTTCGTATCAGACCGGTTATCCTTACACTCCCGTGGTGGGGGGCCGGGCCGGGGAACCCATGTCTGCCCGCTTTCCCCCCCGGACACGCGTCGACGCCGATATTCGGAAAGGGTTTCCGGTTCTGTGGGGAAGGATTGAGCTCTTCGCCCGCATTCTGAATCTTTTTGATCTACTCAACCCACTGACGCTCTGGGCTTCGACGGGAAGTCCCACCGAGCCCGACCCGGTCGCTTCCGGCTATAGCACCCAGTTCAATCGCCCCGATTTCTTCGATATCCGCCGACAGATCGATATGGGAATTCGATTTGAGTTTTGAGAGCTAGGATGATGAAAGGAGGCTCATTTCCCGTGAGGATGGCACGGATAGGACTGTATATCCTGATGTGTCTTGTTTGGCATGCCTCTGAGCTGGGGGCATCCTCCAACCGCAAGGAAAAGATGAGGGACCAGAAGCGGCGCCTGGAAAAGGCGGCGCGCAGTATCGATTATGCCGTGGGCGTCATCGATGCCGGAAAGATTCAGCACGGTCTCGACAACAGTGGAAACCTGGCGAGTATTTGGGGATGGAACAAAGAGATCTACCTGGCCCTTCCCGGAGCCTGGTACAAAGGATATGGCTACATCCCCAGCCTCTCCATGATGATTGGGGTTCCGGAAGGCCCATGGACACCCAGGTACTGGAGCCCCGCCAAGGGAGATTCAATGAGTTTGGGTCCCACCGTTACCGAAACGGATGTGGGGGGTGACTGGGGTCCCGCTGATGGACACCAGGGGAAATACCATTCAAGTAATGTCTTCATCGATGAAGTGGCCGCCAGAGGATCTCCTCCCCACTATCCCCTCATGGCAACCAGCACCAATGAGCTGACCTGGCCTGAAACAGGCTGGCCGGGAGATTGGGCCATGGATCCCGGTCCAGATGGTATCGCCCGGACAGATGACGATGTTGAGCTTGAAGGTGAGTTTACAGGTGACCAGGAGTTGTTCTTCGTCATGAATGATTTCGACTTGAATAACAAGGGGTTGAAGTATGGCGAAGCGGATGACGATCCAACACAGGGGTATTCCCTCGGTGTTGAGATGAACATTCAGGCCATCGGGTATGGACGCTCGTTTGCGGAGGACCTCATTTTTTTTCCCATGAAAATAGTGTACACGGGGCAAGACACCTTGAAAGGTGTCTATCTCGGATTTTATATCGACGTCGATGCCCCTGAATACGACGAAGGAGGAACCATCAACCACCGCGAAGACTGGATGGCGTTTCTCCGGGAAGAGTATGATCCCGAGCTCGATACCACTTACCGGTACAATATGGGATACATTTACGACCAGGAGTCTGCTCCCTATGGGGGAGCCGGTCCCATTGCCTATACGTGCATCAAGTTGCTCGAAACCCCTAAGGCCACAGAGGAAATCGATCTCGATGGTGACGGTGAGATTGATATTAAAGAAGGGGAGCAGCTGGGTATAACCGATTGGCACTGGTTCAGATGGGAGAATCGCCCGGGTGTTATTGAGAGCGAATTGCAGGAATGGGAGCAGTACAAACTACTCAGCGGAGGTAGCAAAGCGACTCTGTGGGATACTAAGAATGAAGAGTGGGGCGATTTCAAGGTGAGTCAGGGCGAACTGTTCATGGCCGACACCATGTGGGATGGGACAGTCTATGAGTTGACCTCTCTCCACACTGCGGATGATGCATGGTTTCACGCCGATGAGACCGGCAAGTTGAACACCCATTTTGACGATTACAGTATCATGGAGAGGGAGGAGTGGACAGACCTCGATTGTGTCTTCATTATGAGTTCGGGACCCTTCACGCTAATCCCGGGTGAATCCACAACTTTCTCCTTCGCCCTCATTATGGGTGATAATCTGGAAGATCTCAAACTCAACGCCCGCGCGGCCCAGATTATGTACAATCTGAACTATCTGGGAGCCGATCCGCCCCCAGCCCCAACGCTAACCGCCATTCCCGGCGATGGAGAGGTCAGGCTCTACTGGGATGCGGCGGCGGAATCTGCGGTGGATATTCTCACGCGGTATGAAGATTTTGAAGGGTATAAGATTTACAGAACAGCCGTCCATCCGGCGAATAATAAGTGGGGTGAATTAATTACGGACGGACTTGGTAATGAAATGGGATTCGAGCCAATGGCTCAGTTTGACTTGGACAATACCATCAGTGGATTGGACCCCGAATATCCCTATTTGAACCGGGGTTCCAACACGGGCCTTCAGCACTCATGGACCGATACAGACGTAAGGAACGGTGTGACATACTGGTATGCAGTGACGGCCTACGATAGAGGCATAAGTGCCGAAAACGATACATCACTGAATCCGGACAATTGGGCAGAATTAAATTATCTGGAGAATGCGAAAGGGAACAACCCTGAAAGCGTATCAAACCTGGAGGAAGTGGTGCCCGACCGGAAACCACCGGGGTACGAACCTCCAACTGTCTATGAAGTTTCGCCTGATCCCGACTCACTCGGAAAAGGATCCATTGACCTATTGCTAGTGAATCCCGATGCCGCCTCTGAAACCCATACTTATACTCTCACATTTGACGACGTCACGAGCCCTGAACGACTTCTCTATTCCGTCACAGATGACCAAGGCAATCTGCTCGTTGAGGGAAGTGATCGAACGGAAGGAGATGACGGGGGAGAGGTCTTCAACGGTTTACGGCTCATTATTAATGAATATGACATTCTGGAGTTCCTGGAGAACAGGTGGCTTCACGTGGAGGGGGATACTACCAATCTGGAGTTTGGCTCCCTAGTGGAGGCAGACACCGGGTCGGGACAACCCTGGGACTACAGTATGATGTTCAAGGAAACAGCGTCGCCGGATATGATGAGTTTTGCCATCTACAACGTCACTCTCGGTCGAGAAAAGACCACGGCGCTTCTGGACACTTCAATCGATGTTTCCGAGGAAGAAGGGGAGTTTGAATTCGAGCTGAATGAGGTGATAGATGGAGAAACCGTTCCCACGTGGGTGTACAATCTTTCCTGGAGAACGACTCTGACTCCGTCAGATACGGTTGTCGTGGGCACGGACACTACGATCCAGTATCAATATATTCCGGCCTGGCCTCCATCGCCTGGAGATGAGCTTTTGATTCGAACGCAGAAACCGTTGACGACCGAAGATGTGTTTCAGTTTGAGGTTGAAGGATTTTCCATGAGGGAACAGATCGAAGACGAAGAGTTGGAAGCGGTACGGGTGGTGCCCAATCCCTACATTGTGAGAGCGGACTGGGAGTTAAATGCAAACCGGAAACTGCTCGCCTTCACGAATCTGCCACCCACATGTGACATTTACATTTATACCATGACCGGTGAGCTCGTGAAGAAGATCAGGCGTCGGAATTCATCAGTCTCGAGGGAGCATTGGAACCTGCTAAACGAGAGTAATCAAGGAGTGGCCTACGGTTTGTATCTGTACGTCGTTGAGTTACCCGGAGGAAAGAAAACTACTGGGAAATTCGTTCTCATAAAGTAGGAGGTCCGGTGATCTCAAACAGGATACTGAAATATCTTGCAGCTTTTGCGTTTGTTCCTCTCTTTTTGATGGTGAGCTGTGAAAGAGAAGAGGACGTTACAGGTCCCGCAACGGAGACCCTGAGGCCTGCGGAAGCGGAGATAAGCGTGGACAGATCCACAATTCTCTCAGGAGGGAGGGACTCATCACATTGGGATATTAAGCTATTTCAAGCGAACGGTGACGATATGGCTGCTTTTGAATCAGCTTATACTCTGGAATTGCTCACGGATCGCCACGGATATTTCCTCGATAACGGGGATGTGGCCAGGCGCATTACCGTTACGACCGATGCCAATGGTGAAGCAAGTCTGAATTTCTATGGGTCCCGGGAGCCTGGAATCTCTGAGACATTGATCTGGGGGGAGGGCTTCGGTCCCCAGACGGTAACGGTGAGCGTAGTTGCCGGGTTTCCATATTACATCGTTCTCGAATTCAAGGATCCCGGGGAGCCGGAGTGGATGTCTACAGACAGTCTGGTCTCCGGGGAGCATTTTTCAAAGCCGGATTCCACGATGGTTCGCATAACGATCCTGAATGAAGACCAGCTGCCTCTGGAAGGCGTCCAGGTGAATCTGAACAACGGCTCCCCGGCAATCGGCGGGGGATTGTATGGCTACTTCAAGTCCATAGCACCCGAGAAGGATCTATCTTATGGCTCCGCTACCACTGGCGTTTCGGGCATTGCCAGCGACTTCTACTACTCTGATGTTGTTCCGGTATCAGGGAACCCGGTTACTGTGGAGATTGTTGCCCAGGTGGACTCAGCCCGTTTCGGAAGAATCATTTCCAGCAAGTTTCTCACGATTTCGCCTCCCTAACCAACTGGAGAAAACGAGAGAATGAAGAAGTTGTTATGTCTGTTCGTTACCGCTGCCGTCCTGGCTCCACTCGCCGGTCAGGATGACGGGGAATTCACCAAGGGCGGCACGTCCGCAGCCCAATTCCTGAAGTTCCCCGTGGACGCTCGCTCGTCTTCCCTGGGTGGTACGCATTCGGGAATCTACGGGGATGTGGCTTCCCTTCACTGGAATCCCGCGGGGATCGCCGCAATCGACAGGTTTGCTTTGGCTGTTTCCTATTTCGATTTGTTCGTGGGAATCAAACATTCCTTCCTCGGTTTTGTCACCAAGGTGGGAGGAAGCGGTGCCATTGGTATCAGTGCAATCGTTCTCAGTTCAGGGGTAATTGAAGAGACGACGATTGATGAGCCTGAGGGGACAGGTGCAATATTCAGCGTGATGAACTATGCACTGGGTCTGAGCTATGCAAGGTACATGACACAGTGGCTGATGCTCGGTGCAACGGTCAAATACGTAAGAGAAGACCTCTGGCACGAGACAGCACAGGCAGTGGCAGTTGACATCGGATCGGTCCTCGAAACAGGGATATGGGGCATGAAGCTGGGAATGAGCGTCTCTAACCTGGGACCGGATATGACACTTGAAGGTCAAGATCTCCTCCTACCGCTGGAGCAGCCCGGATTTACTGATGCCAGAGGGGCTAGACTCAAGACCGAAGCTTGGCCATTACCATGGAGATTTCAGGCGGGCGTGGCGGTGGACATCATTGGTGGATCCAACCAGACCTTTTCCAGTGACGTTTCCCGCGTCACGGTGCTGAGCCAGTACGAAGAAGTCAATGACGCAGGGACCAGGGGCAATTTTGGAATTGAATACCAGTGGAACAAGATGGTGTCAATCAGGACAGGATATTTCTCCGGATACGATACCGCAAGACTTTCCTACGGTCTCGGTGGATCCTTCAGTATGGGAACTAACCAGTTGCAGCTCGACTACGCCCTGGTCGATTTTGCCAGATTGGGCTATGTTCACCAGACCACTCTGGGCGTGAAGTTTTAGCCTGATTAATTCATGAGTACTCGTGAATTAATCACCCTTCCCCGCATTCTGCGGAATCTTCCACGGGCCACATGTTTCGATAACTTTCGGAACTGCCTGCCTGGCGGTCAGACAGGCGGGGTTAACCCCACCACAGGCAGCCTTCGGTGACAGGTTAGAGCTGCCGCGATATTTCTGTTTTATCCACTCTCGCTGTTTGCCTGCCAATACATACTTTAAAAGGAGGAGTCATCATGCATGTCTTTAGTTTGAGTTTCGCTGTCATTCTATTCTTTAGTGTCATGGCCTCTGAAGCGTCAAAACAAAAACCCCCGGTTGGCAAGGTCAGTCCAAAACGTTTGGAAGAACATGGGAATGTCCGGATTGACAATTACTACTGGCTGAAGGAACGGGACGACCCAGAGGTCATCAGCTACCTTGAGGCAGAGAATGAGTATACCGAAGCCGTCATGGCCCACACGGAGAAGTTCCAGGAGTTTCTCTTTGAAGAAATCAAAGGGAGAATCAAGCAGACAGACATTTCCGTTCCATACAGACTGGATGATTACTACTATTATTACAGGTACGAAGATGGAAAAGAGTATCCTATCCACTGCCGTAAGCGGGACTCTCTTGATGGACCTGAGGAGATAATGCTTGATGTCAATCTGGTGGCCAGGGGACACGAATTCTGTTCCGTTCGAGGACGTGAAGTGAGTTCGGGACAGAATATTCTCGCTTTTGCCGTTGACACGATCGGTCGGCGCAAATACACAATCCATTTCAAGAACCTTGATAACGGGGAGGCGTACGGGGACGTGATCACAGAGGTCAGCGGAAACTTGGCGTGGGCAAACGACAACAAAACTCTGTTCTACGCCAAACAGGATTCCCTCACCCTCCGGTCGTATCAGATATACCGCCACGCTCTGGGGACGGACGTATCCCAGGATGAGCTGGTGTACGAGGAAAAAGACGAGACGTTTTCGAGTTATGTGTGGAGAACGAAGTCGAAAAAGTATCTGATGATAGGCTCTTTCCAGACTCTGAGTCATGAATACAGATTCCTGGACGCGGACGATCCCTCAGGTGAATTCAAGGTGTTTCTGAAACGCGAGCCTGATCATGAGTACGATGTGGATCATTTTCAGGACAAGTTTTACATTCGAACGAATTTCCGTGCCAGGAATTTTCGTCTTATGGAGACACCAACGGAGAAAACGGGCAGAGAAAACTGGAGGGAGCTGATCCCGAACCGGGACGATGTATTCTTGTCGGGATTCACCCTTTTCAGGGATCACCTGGTACTCCAAGAGAGGAAGAAAGGACTGGTTCATATTCGCATCGTACCGTGGAGTGATGAGGAAGAACATGATCTTGATTTCGGCGAACCGGCCTACCTGGCGTACGTGGCTAATAATCCTGACATGAATACTCCTGTTCTCCGGTACGGGTATACCTCGATGACCACACCGAATTCCGTCTTTGATTACAACATGGAGACACGTGATAAGACGCTGATGAAACGGGACGAGGTGTTGGGTGGTTTCGATTCCAACAATTATGAAACGCTGCGTCTGTTCGCTACGGCGGATGATGGCATCGAGATTCCCATATCCATCGTCTACCGCAAAGGCAAGAAGAATGGCGGCAATCCACTGCTGTTGTACGGATACGGTTCATACGGAGCAAGCATGGATGCGACTTTCAGCTCTCCAAGACTGAGTCTTATAGATCGAGGTTTCATCTATGCCATCGCCCACGTGCGGGGAGGACAAGAGCTTGGACGTGCGTGGTATGAGGATGGGAAGCTGTTGAAGAAAAAGAATACGTTTACCGATTTCATCGCATGCGCAGAATATCTCATCCAGGAAGGGTACACCAGTTCAGATGAATTGTATGCCATGGGTGGGAGCGCGGGAGGATTGCTGATGGGTGCGGTTGTTAATATGGCTCCAGATCTATTTAACGGAGTTGTGGCCAGGGTGCCTTGGGTTGATATCGTTACCACCATGCTTGACTCGGAAATTCCTCTTACCACGAGTGAATATGACGAATGGGGAGATCCCAATGATAAGAAATACTACGACTATATGTTGTCCTACTCTCCTTACGATAATGTTGTGGCCCGGGACTATCCAAATCTTCTGGTAACGACGGGATTGCACGATTCCCAGGTCCAATACTGGGAGCCTGCAAAGTGGGTCGCCAAGCTGCGGGCAGTGAAGACAGACGGCAATAGGCTCCTCTTAAAAACCAACATGCAAGCCGGACACGGGGGACGTACCGGTAGATACAAGCGCTATGAGGATACCGCGTTCATCTATGCCTTCCTCCTCGATCTTGCGGAAATTACCAAATGATGTGAAAGGCTTTCACCCTGGGCTATTCTAGAAAAGCGGAATCTTGGTCAGAACGAAACTGATCCGGGCATTCTCAACCTTTGCCGCCCTTATGGTGACAACTGGTTTCGCCAGTGGAGCGGTGGAGGGTACAGTTCTGGATGGTGAGACTTCTAAGCCAATCGTGGGAGCCAACGTAGTGATTCTGGGTACTGATCAGGGAGGAACGACGGATGGGGAAGGGAGGTTCAAGATTGAATGGGAAGGTGTATACCCCGTGACCCTTCTAGTCTCACATATTGCCTATGATTCGAAAGAAATGGATATTCTATTTCCTGGATCAGTGACCGTTTCACTGGCGTCGAAAATCCTGAGAGGTGAGGAGGTTTTCGTAGTCGGAGAGAGAACCCGATCCCAAAGGGAAGTCTCAACGGCCATGGATGTTGTGGAAATTGAATCGATCGAAAGCCAGGGAGCGCGGGATGTGGGCTCCGCCCTCAGGAGAATTAGCTCTCTCTATGTGGATCAATCGAGTTCCGGCGCGCAGACGGTGAGTATTCGCGGGAGTAACGCCAACGAAGTGGCCGTTTATCTAGATGGAGTCAAAATCAACAGTGCAAATACGGGTGTGGCGGATCTTTCACAGATCGATCTCTATTCCATTGACCGAATCGAGGTGCTGAGAGGAGGAAATGCCTATCTATTTGGCCAGGGGAATCTCGGAGGGGTCTTGAATCTGTCATCCCACAGCCTGGCTGAAAACGATTTCTCTTTCGACTGGGGGGAGGGACTTTCTTTTGACGATGATCTGGATCTTTCTGTGGGCGGCTCCCGCGTCTTGGGACCTCTGGCATTTGGGGGGAGGTTTTCGGGGCGATATCGTGCCTACGAAGGCCGAACGCTCACGGCTTCCGGTTTTAGCAGTCTATTAGGGGATCTGGATTTTTCGAAAGGAAAAACAAGGGCAAGATGGTATCGGCTGCAAAATGCCCTCACCTATCCTTCGGGCAAAGTTGCATCCGGAGATCAACAAACGGTGGGAAGTGTCCATTACACCGGTAACATACTTGGCACCAGTGGCTGGGAGCTGTTCTCCGGGAATCGCAGCTGGTTTGAGGTGAACAATTTTTTTGTCAACATGAACCAGGAATTGGACGACAAAACCGTTTCTTACAGGATTGGCAAGTCCTTGCATCTCCGGATTCTGGAGGCCAGTTTTCAGATAGAGAGGGAAGATCAGACATTCACGGCAGACAGGACGTTCAGAAACCCTGACCGGAACACATACACGGACAGCGACAACGAACTGTCACGTCTGTCGGATGGATTAGTTCTCGCGACACGTTGGATGAATCAAAACGAAGAGGCCGCGCTTCTTCGCTTTCACGTGGAGGTAAGCGGCCGGTTCGACAGGATCGTGACCCATCGTCGGCAGCAGCAGGTGACCTCTTCTGCGTCCGGTGTTCGTGGCAGTCCCGAACAAAATTCCGCGCGGGGAGTTTCTAAGTTTCTCAACAAACGGATTGGCTTTCGGATGGAAGGTCTTAGCGACAGGTTTCGTTATGCTCTGTTTGCAGGGCAGGGAAGCAATCACAGGCCGCCCACTCTGAACGATCTCTTCATCCAGGCAAATACGAGTTCGGATTCACTGCGCAACGCCCCTCTAGCAGCGGAATACTTGAACACCTCCGAAATAAATCTTGAAGTTGCTCTGGTGGATATTCCAACAATTCCCATTCTGTTTGCGCTTGAAGCCAAGGGGGCCTATTTCAAAAACAACTATGATAACAAGATCGGCTACAAGGATCTGAAGGGGAGGTTCGAGGAACCCCCTGTGCCATATAATGAAGCTAATGCAGATATCAACGGATTTGAGCTTAGTCTTGCAGCATCAGCCTGGGGCGGAAAGTTTCGACTGCAGGCGAGTGCCATAAGGCTCAATATTGAAAATCTGACCCTGTTTCCCAATAAACCTGATCATCGATATGTGGTGGCCGCGGACTGGAATCTGGACTGGCTTTCAGTGAGCTTTGATCACTTCAGGGAAGGAGAGAGATTTGTCATCGGCAAAGGATTTTCACGCCTCATAGAACCGAGGAAGAATGCCAATCTCAATGTTACTGTGAACCGGAATATTGGGAGTGTGCATCTGAGCTTGTCTTATACGTTACGAAACCTGCTGTCAATGAAAAAAAAAGGCCAGAGCTCCGAACTGGACATTCTCTTCTTCAACTACTACGACGAATACAGGCAGATACTCACGCTGAGGGCTAGACTATGACCCGACGACATCGAGTGGTATTCGGCCTTCTTGCGGTGATGTCGGGACTGGGCGTTCTCATGGTCTCGTGTGATAATCCGTTTATGCCGGAACTGTCGAAAGATGAGGATTTTTTCGAGCTCGATCACGATTTTGAGGGAGGTCCGCGGATTTTGAATGACGTTCCTATCACGCTCACCTGGACGGAAGTCACCATTCCGGATTTCAAAAGTTTTACGGTCTACCGGACTGCGGTTGGTAGCGCCAAAGAGTACTGGGTAGTAAGGAGAGAGATTGTGAATCCACTGGTGGTGAGTTATACAGATACCATTGATGATGATGAGACATTTCAGTACAAGGTTCGAATTGAGGATAACAGCGGAAACTACAGAGAGGTTGAAACAGACCTCATTAAGCTCCGGACGACGCATATCGTGGTCCCTGATGAATACCAGGCGCTGCAGGAAGCGTACAATACACCTTTTATCGACGATGGAGATACCATTTATGTCAACCCCGGAACCTACGTTCATCCATTTAAATTCTTGGGTAAAGACGTATTTATCAGGAGTGTAGCTGGAAGGGAGGAAACTGTGCTGAAGCGTGGAGGCACGGTGTTCTCCATGAACCGTGGAGTTTTGAGCGGTTTTACCATTACCCGGGGCTCGGTAGACCTGCACGGCACAGCCCGGCTGGAGGACTGCCTCATTACAGGGATCTACACGTTTGACATATCGTTGGGGGATGGATACAACGAACGATCGGCGGTCACGGTTCGTGACAGCGCCGAGCTGAGGAACTGCGTGATTGAGGATAATACCAAGCGTCCCTTCTGGGGGGAAGGCGGCGGCAACGGCGGTGGTGTGAGCATTCATGACCGTGCCAGGCTCCGGAATTCCCGAATCACTAACAACTGGTCGGGCAACCGAGGGGGCGGTCTATCCATTCACGGTGAGCCGACTCTGACAAACTGTATCATAGACAATAACTACGCCTTGAACGGGGGTGGAGGAATCCTCGTCGATGCTACGTCCAGCCCGACTATTGTAAATTGCGTGATCGTTGGAAATGAATCGGGGCTTCATAATGATCAATGGAGTCAGGCGCGGGGAAAAGGCAATATTTATATAATGAATAGTATTGTGGGTAAAGGGGGGACCTACCGGTACGGAGGTGGAGAAGGTGTCCTCTGGAGAAACGCATCGTACAGCGCCATCGCCGGTGAAACAGAGGGTATGGGTAACATCGATACCCTTCACCCACGTTTTGTCGATTTCAGCGGAGCCGATTTTCATCTGAAGGACGATTCTCCCTGCATCGATACCGGCAACCCCGCACCGGAATACAACGATCCCGACGGGTCAAGTAATGACATGGGCGCGTACGGAGGACTGTTTGGTGATGCATGGTAAAGCGGTGGTAGATAAACCGATAGACGACGCGCTGAAACAGAGAATTCTGAAAGCTCAGAAGATTGAAATCACTGAGTATATCATTTACGGAAAACTCTCCCGATCGGAAATGGTTGCCCACAACAGGGATGTCCTCGATCGCATATCCTCTGACGAGCTCAGACACTACAATTTTCTCAAGGAACACTCCCGGGAGGATGTGAAGCCCAACAGGTGGATGATCGTGAAGTACTATCTCATCGCGAGAATACTCGGTCTCACCTTCGGATTGAAGCTCATGGAAAGGGGGGAGGAGAGAGCTCAGAAGAATTATGAGGCAATGATGGAAATCATGCCGTCGGCCGAGATGCTTGTCCGGGAGGAAATCGAACATGAGAGAGAATTGATAGATTTGATCGATGAGGATCGGCTCAGGTATGTGGGATCCATGGTTCTCGGATTGAACGACGCACTGGTGGAACTCACCGGGGCTCTTGCGGGATTCACGCTTGCCCTGCAGAACACGAGGCTTATTGCCATGGTGGGAATGGTTACAGGGATTGCAGCGTCCCTCTCGATGGCCGCCTCAGAATACCTCTCCACCAAAACGGAAGAGGATGCCAGAAATCCATTGAACGCCGCCGTCTATACCGGTCTTGCCTACATCGTAACGGTGATATTTCTCATTTTCCCGTACTTGGTCTTTTCCGACTATTTTTTCTGTCTTGCCTTTACGATTTTCAATGCGATTCTTGTGATCCTGGTTTTTACATTTTATGTCTCTGTTGTGAGAGAAATCTCGTTCAGAAATCGTTTTGTGGAAATGGCCACCATCAGCCTCGGGGTGGCATTCTTGACGTTCTGGATAGGATTCCTCATCAGGAGAATCCTGGGTGTGGAGCTGTAGCTTCGAATCGTGATGGGTTCATCCAATACTGAAAGAGTAAGACACAGTCGCCTCCTTTTTCTCTTCACCTCCCTGGCTCTTTGGAGTTACTCTTTTCTCCTCGCCCAGGCTCCATCGCCATATTTTTTCGTGGTTGCCTCGGATCCTCAGCTCTTTTTCAATCAAGAGAATGACCTTAACTGGGGGAAGACCATCTCGCACGTCAACCGGCTCAGACCGGATTTCGTGGTTGTCTGTGGGGATCTCATCCATGCTGACAATGATCCGGCAAAGTGGAATGATCCCGCGGAACTGCAGAAATATGACGTTCTTGCCGCCGCCTACCTCAACAATGCCGCGACAATAGATCCTGGGATCACCCTTCATAATGTGGCCGGGAATCATGACGTTTCTTCAGAACCGACACGTGAAACCATAGCCTGGTATTCGGACAGGTTTGGCCGGACATGGTATTCCTTTGAACATAAGCGAAGTTTTTTCATCGTTCTCGAATCGAACCTCATGAAGAATCCGAACGGTGCGCCTGATCTGGCGAAGGAACAGATGTCCTGGCTGCACGAAACGCTGAAGCGGGTGGAGAAGGGCCATTTTTCCCATAAGATTGCCTTCATGCATCACCCTCTCTGTATTAATCGCCTCGATGAAGATGAGGGCTATTTCAACCTGCCGAAAGAGATGCGTTTCGAGTTACTTGGTCTTTTTCACAAATATGGCTTTGATGCGGTTTTCTCCGGCCACTACCATCGCAACGCCTATCTGAGAGACGGTGAGCTCGAACTGATTACGACGAGCTCCTGTGGGGCAGCACTGGGCGACGACCCGCTGGGATTGCGCATTGTGAAAGTCTACCCGGACAGGCTTGAGCACGACTACCATGCCTTCGAGGAGATGCCGACAGAAGTGAAGATGAAAGGAGATTGAGCCAACAGAGCCGTTTCGACAGTACTGGCGATTCTACATTTTGGCTGGGAATTTCGTTGAATTGTTGTCTGTTTCTGCTGAACTTATTATCAAACAGATACCTGGGAGGAATTGATCATGGAAGAACAAGAAATTGGTTATATCTCCAACTATTTCTCAAAAATATCTGTGGCTATTGTCGAAATCACCAAAGGTAAGCTTCAAGGAGGAGACGCGATTCACATCAAGGGCAATACGACGGATTTCAAACAGGATGTGGAATCGATGCAGATCGAACATGAGACTGTTCTGAAAGCAAAAAAGGGGGACAGTATCGGATTGAAAGTAAGCAAGAAAGCGAGGAAGAAAGACAAGGTTTTCAAAGTTCTCTGACGACAGAGTGAAAATCGGCCTCATTCAGAAATTTCCCGGCTCCCACCGAGAAGACAACATCCGGCGGGGTGTGAAACATCTGGAAGAAGCTGCACGTGAGGGGGTTGATCTTGTGGCCTTTGCCGAGCTTGCTTTTGATCCCTTTTTTCCCAGGAAACCGGCGACAGGTGATGTTACTCGCCTGGCTGAGGTCATTCCTGGACCTACCACCGATATCTTCGCCAGGAAAGCAAGAGAGCTCGGGATCATTGTTGTCCTGAATCTATTTGAAAGTGACGGTGAGCGGACTTACGATGCCTCTCCCGTGATCGACTCCGACGGCACGCTTCTCGGTGTCACCCGAATGATTCATATTGCCGATTACGAAAACTTCTATGAAAAGGATTACTACACGCCAGGTAACAGATGGGTTCACGTCTATCATACCTCCGCAGCGAAAGTCGGCGTTGCTATCTGTTACGACCGCCATTATCCGGAGTACATGAGGGCCCTGGGAGTTGAAGGGGCTGAACTGGTCGTGGTGCCCCAGGCGGGAACGGCAGGCGAGTGGCCGTCGGGTCTATTCGAAGCGGAGCTGCAGGTCGCTTGTTTTCAGAACGGTTACTTCGGGGCATTAGTGAACCGCGTGGGCAGGGAAGGCGACATGGAGTTTTCCGGAGAATCTTTTATTACTTCCCCTGAGGGTTCGGTCCTCACTCGCGCTCCGGCAGGGAAGGAGCACACATTGATCGCAGACCTGGATCTTTCTCGCGTAGCGGATTCACCGGCGAGACGCATGTTCCTCAGAGACAGACGCCCTGAGATATACTGAACTACGTTTCTTTCTCCACGTTGATTCAGGCTCAAAAACTCACCTGTCAAATTCGTACGACGAAAGGGTAACTCAGTATGTTTAGATGGTTGAGAAGACTGTACGATTGGGTGCTCCATTGGGCGGAAACTCCATACGCCGTTCCCGCGTTGATTATTCTTGCCGTGGCGGAATCATCGTTCTTCCCGGTCCCCGCGGACGTGTTGTTGATTGCGCTGGCGGTGTCGATTCCCAGGCGGTCATTTGAATACGCCGCGTACACCTCCCTCTTCTCTGTTCTTGGTGGGGTAGGGGGGTACGTTATAGGCCTGAAGTTCATGGCATTGGTGGGTTCGCCGATTATTGAGTTGTATGGCTACCAGGCCCAGTTTGAATCATTGAGCGGAATCTTCCACCGGTACAATTTCATCGCCGTTTTGACGGCAGCGATGACGCCTATTCCCTATAAGGTTTTCACCATCACAGCGGGTGCCGTGGAAGCAGATTTCGTGGAATTCGTCGTGGCATCGGCCGTTGGGCGCTCTCTTAGATTCTTTGCAGTAGGGGCATTGATCTACTTCCTTGGTGAGCGTGTCAAAGAATTCATCGAAAAGTATTTCAACATCTTGGCTGTCGCCTTCGCCACCCTTCTCCTGGGCGGGTTTGTCGTGGTGAAATTGGTCTTTTGACTGTCATTCGTCTCCAAGTCAGTCTAAATTGTACATTAGTTTTGTGAGGAGAATTGGAGTAATGGAGTATTGGAGAGATGCACTATTGGAGTGGTAGAGAGTGGAGTGATTTCTAACAACTTGGTTATTCAATTCTCCAATTCTCCATTTTTGCATTACTCCATTTTAAAGCGGGGTGTAGCGTCCCGACGGGTCGGGAAGGTCCCCGGTTCAACTCCAGGCACCTGGACCATAATGAGTCATTGGAGGATGTGAGTAGTGGAGTGCTGGAGAATTGGAAAACCGGAGCCAGGTATGCGCATTGGATTACTCGATTCTCCAAATTTCCATTCCTCCATTGCTCCAGTTTTCATCGGGGTGTAGCGCAGCCTGGTTAGCGCGCGTCGTTCGGGACGACGAGGTCGGGAGTTCGAATCTCCCCACCCCGACGGTCATAGATTTGTTGGAGTATTGGAGGGTTGGAGAGATGGAGTATTGGAGAACTGGGGTAGTGGAGTAATGGAGTATTGGAGTATTGGAGTGGTGGAGAGCGGAGTGACTTCTAACAACTTGGTTATTCAATTCTCCATTTCTCCATTTTCGCATTACTCTACTTCCTATCAGGATTTGGCGCGTCCCGACGGGTCGGGAAGGTCGGGAGTTCGAATCTCCCCACCCCGACGGTCATAGATTTGCTGGAGTATTGGAGGGTTAGAGAGATGGAGTATTGGAGAACTGGGGTAATGGAGTATTGGAGTGGTGGAGAGCGGAGTGACTTCTAACAACTTGGTTATTCAATCCTCCAATTCTCCATTTTCGCATTACTCCATTACTACCTCCAAATCTCCATCTTCACATTTCTCCACTTTCAATGGGATATAACCGAGCCCTTTAGCACGTTTCACGCCCGAAACGATCATGTCAAGATACGATCATAAGTCCATTGAAAAGAAATGGCAGGATTACTGGGAGAAAAACGGACTGTTCAATGCGGCTGAAGATCCAGGTAAGAAGAAGTACTATGTACTTGACATGTTTCCCTACCCATCGGCGGCAGGTCTTCATGTGGGCCATCCTCTCGGATATATAGCCACTGATATTGTTGCCAGACATAAAAGAATGTGCGGGCTCAACGTGCTCCACCCTATGGGATGGGATGCCTTCGGTCTGCCGGCCGAACAGTATGCCCTCCAGACGGGAACCCATCCATCGTCAACGACGGCAAAGAATATCGCCAACTTTCGAAGACAGATCAAGATGTTGGGCTTGTCATACGACTGGGACAGGGAAATCAATACGACGGATCCAGGATACTACAAATGGACCCAGTGGATTTTCCTTCAGCTTTTCAAGAAGGGACTCGCCTACGAGGCGAGGGTTCCAGTGAACTGGTGTCCCCAACTGGGTACCGTTCTTGCAAACGAGGAGGTGATTGACGGCAAATCGGAACGAGGTGGGTACCCCGTCTACCGAGTTCCCATGCGCCAATGGATGCTGAAGATCACAAAGTACGCAGAAAGTCTACTCGAGGGACTGGATCAATTGGATTGGCCGGACAGCGTAAAAGAGCTTCAACGGAATTGGATAGGACGTGCCGAGGGAGATGATGTAGTTTTTGAACTTCCAAGCATAAGTGACTCTCTTATTGTATTTACCACCCGACCGGATACCTTGTTTGGAGCCACATACATGGTGCTAGCGCCGGAGCACCCGATGGTAGGGAAACTTACGGTTGGTCAGAGAGAAAAGGCCGTGGATGCGTATCTGAAGTCATCTGCCCGGAAATCAGAGAGAGTGAGGACCGATCTGGCGGAGGAGAAAACGGGAGTCTTCCTCGGGTCACATGCAATCAATCCGGTGAATGGAGCCCGAGTACCCGTGTGGATTTCGGACTACGTCCTCATGACATACGGAACGGGGGCGATCATGGCCGTTCCCGCGCACGACCAGAGGGACTGGGAATTCGCCAGGAAGTATCATCTTCCCATTGTTGAAGTGGTAAAGGGAGGCGACATCAGGAAGGAGGCGTACGAGGATATTGAGGGGGGAAAGGTGGTCAATTCCACTACCCCTGACGGCTCCTTCAGCATTGACGGACTTTCCGTGGAGGAGGCAAAGAAGAAAATCATCGGCTGGTTGGAGAAGACCGGGAAAGGGAAGTACCGGATCAACTACAAACTTAGAGACTGGCTTTTTTCCAGGCAGCGATACTGGGGGGAACCTTTTCCCATTGTTCATGTTGGGGGTGAGGCGCGAGGTATCCCCGAAGGGGACTTACCCGTGGAGCTGCCGGCTCTCGAGAACTATGAGCCGTCTGGCACGGGGGAGTCGCCCCTGGCATCATCAGAGGAGTGGGTCAATATTACCGTTGACGGAGAACCGGGTGTACGAGAAACCAATACCATGCCCCAGTGGGCAGGGTCAAGCTGGTACTACCTCAGGTATCTCGATCCTCACAACCGTGAGAAGGGGTGGGATCCAGAGAAGGAGCAATACTGGATGCCCGTTGATTTGTACGTGGGCGGACAGGAGCATGCCGTTTTACATCTGCTCTACGCACGATTCTGGCATCATGTCCTGCATGATCTGGGATATGTATCCACGAGTGAACCTTTCAAGAAACTTTTCAACCAGGGAATGATTCTCGGTGAAGATGGCCAAAAAATGAGCAAATCCAGGAACAACGTGATCAATCCGGACGAGATTGTGAATGAGTATGGGGCCGACTCGATGAGGCTTTTTGAAATGTTCATGGGGCCCCTGGAGAAATCAAAACCGTGGAGCACCTCGGGTCTTCAGGGCTGCTACCGTTTTCTGAACCGCCTCTGGAAAATGTTTGTCGACGAAAAG
>JAZGBI010000032.1 GCA_036476315.1 Candidatus Neomarinimicrobiota bacterium
GCTCTCTCAAGCTCTTTCAATCGCCGGTCACGTATGGCATCTGGAACTCGAGTTAGCTCCCTTATCGGTTGAAGTAACCGAAATTTGTCCCTGACTGGAGCGTTTTCGACTTGTTGTTTCAGTCGAACGAGCCATTCTTCGGCGTCCAGTCTTTGAAAGTGGCCGCGGGCCATTCCTAAAAGCATTGCTGCGATTCGTTCCAGTGTAACAGTAACTCCTTGGAGTCTTGTCTCAACCATCCAATTGAAGTACTTAGTGATAATCTCTTCCTGGAAGAAAATATCGATTGTAAGATCCTCAATAGGAATTCTTAGAATATTATGGACGAACCCTGCGATTCGTTCAACAGTTGATAAATTCTGATCGGCACTAACATTTTTCTGGCGATATTTCCGATCGCGATTTGTTACGAAAGAGGCAGTACACCAGTCTCGATAGTGCTTATATTTCTTTTGCATCTGCTCAGGCCATTTTTCAAGCTTAAGTCCATAAGGAGAGCGCGTTGCTTTAGGGAGGGGCGGCCAAAATAGATTGGGCAGAGAACCATTCTCAATATGAAGTTTCCACTCATGATTCCCCCTGTTGTATATCTGCCGCCAAGCTTTCACACCGCTTTCCTCCCGCAGGTAGTTCTGATAGTCCATAAGGTGGGAGGGAGTCAACTGAGCCGGCGTCAGTCCAAAACTCGATGACCAAAAGCCAAGCTTGCGGATCGCATCTCGCCAGCCTTTTCTTCCGGACGTTGCGTTCTGGATGGGAGCTGAGACGGGAATCCACTCGGGCAGGAGATCTGTCAGGATTTTGAATGGAATGAGGTTCTTCTCGAGAGCCCATTTTTCCAAACGGCTGAAGAATGAGCAATAATTTCGTCTTGTGTTTTGGGAAAGGTAATGGCAGTTGGTCGCCAGGTACCGTTTCAGATCCTTCAGAGAGCGCGAGATAGCAGAAACCGAGATTTCTTGAGGGCCTTCCAAACCAGCAGTTTTGACAGCGTATCGAACCGCTGTTTTTGTCATTGACTTTCGCGTCGGGGAGATATCGGGATCTGCCATAAAAATATGTATTAGCTCAGCGAGGTTTTCAGGCTTCATTTTCTTTCTCCTTCTTCCATTCTCTTCCATTATTTTGTCATAATATACGTCTTCTTCCATATTCTGTTCCCACGTATGTTCGTGATATCGCGCAACTTACGTATGTTTCTGTGTACATAAAGCCTAACGTTCTGCAGTTTTCATATTCAGCGATGGTCAACACAATTGGGAGAACGTATAATCCGGTGGTGGCGCTGCGTGAGATGTTTATTCATTTGATTTCTCCTATTTCCGAGGAGGAATTTGAGAAGAATTATGAGATGAGGGAATAGAGGTGGAACTAAGAGTTACCCTTTTTGCAACTTAGGGTTACCCTTTTCCAGATATTGCTTGACTTCAGTCAGCCGTTTGGTGCTGTATATGATTTTCTTCTTAATAGTGAGAGGGGATAAGTGGAATTCATCCGAAAGTATATCTATGGCCTTACCGGGTGATATCTTGTCGACTTTCGTCAGTTCGTCATACCTGTCAAAAATCTTGGCATCACGCTGTAAGGCTCTCTCTCGTCTTTTTGCAGGAGAGGAGGCTCCACTCGCAGAGGGCGTCTGTGCCTGAATGTGGGCATCATTCTTGAATCTAAACTTGTAGCTAATGATTCCGGACACCGTTTTATCCTCGATCTCAATTCCATACTCAGACGCCCATTTCTCTATCCCGTCCACTATTTCTTCTGTCCTGGAAGACACAGTCCAACCCTTACGTTCAGCTCCCTTGATAAGGCGCTTGCCAATTGTGTATACCTCGCCTACATGGTATAGAATCTCAACGCGTCTGACTTGGTTGACCTTCCTGATATTAATTTCTAAGAGCTCTCCTAACGTAAGTTTACTTGCCTCGGCCATAATTGGTTACCTGTTCAACAAGATTGGTTGACACAAAAATGTATCACGATTCCGGTTCAGTCTCAAGAGAAAACAAGGTAGCTATCCATTCACCACCGTTCGATGTCCTGACGGTGGCCGTTTCTAACATTATCATGAGGTACGCCACCTTTGAAACAGCATGGAAAGGAATACCTTCAATACCTAGACTTTTTCCCGCGCAAAGAACTGAAGGATGACTCAATTCTGCAGCCGTACGCTTCTCCCGAAAGAGGTTGATCCTTCTTTCACGCGTTGCCATTTCGTCGAACTCACAGAATCTAGGGGAAAGAGCTGCCGCCGCCTGATTCTCCACCCAAGCCCGTGCGGCGCCACAGAGGGCTTTTTCTTTAGTGAAGGTCACGAAAGGGCATTTTTACTAACCATATCGGGGAAGAGGCGAGGGATTTATTTATGATCATCAGGGTTTGCCAAGAAGGAGGAACTGACGCAGAAGATAATTTTAGTTGTGCTCAAAACATGTTAGAATATGATGGTAATATTTCCTCTAAATTTCCCAGAAAGATAGGGAAGTAACCACTGATGAGTACAATTACCTCCGTGCTGGATGGCTGTAAGCCAAGGACAGAAGTACTTAAGGGTACCCTCACCGACGCAATGTTTGGTGCGGATTTCGGCGCCGTGGTCCAAGGCACATCAAGGGCGAAGATATATAGTGATGGCAGGACCTTTTTTGAGAACACTTTTCCGACGAGTACGCTGAAAAAGATTACTCATCACGTATTTTCCACCCTTGCCAAACCGGAATCAGGCCTGGCCCTCCGACTCTCCACAGGTTTTGGCGGTGGGAAGAGCCACGCCCTCATGGTCCTGTGGCACTTAGGAAAAAATATTGCAGATAGAAATATGGGGATTGAACTCCTTCCGGTGTCAGGCAGACCCAAGAAAATCACGGTTGCCGCGATTGATGCAGAGAAGCTCGGAGCAGAGAAGACAACGCATAAGGATGTCCTCACTCATAGTTTCTGGGGAGAGCTTGCCTATCAGATTGGTGGGAAATCCGTGTATGATCTGGTTGCCGCTGAAGATCATCCTCACTCCGTACCCGATAATCAGGTAATATCGGAAATGTTGGGTACTGACCCCGTTCTAGTGCTTATCGATGAGATCGTCGTCTATATGAAGGCACTTGATGACCGTGGGCGAAATTCCTTGCAGGTGTTCATAAGAAAACTCCTGACGGAGATTACTAATCGAAAACAGGCAGTACTGGTGATTACGGATCCAGCTGCCCAGCTTGCCTATGATGAGGAAGCAAAAGCGATTGAATCTCAGATCAGGAGACTGGACGAGGATCTAAGCCGAAAGGTGTCAGACTATGAGCCCATCGGCAGAGAGGCTGCTCAAATCATTAGTCGTCGGCTATTTGAGGATATCGATCGATCGAAAGCCGGGGCTGTTGCCGATGTATATCAAGAGATTTATCAGCGCATTGTGTCGGAGACTGACGAAGCAGTGCCGAAGGAGGTCTTGGACAAAGAATACAAGAAGGCAATCAAAGATAACTTCCCCTTCCATCCCCGGCTTATGGAGACAGCGCAGAATCGGTTAGGACCCCTGCCAAACTATCAGCGTAGCCGGGGGGCACTCCGGCTTTTCGCACGCATTGTTCGTGATGTCTGGTCACGAAAGCTGGACGTCCCTATTATCTCTGCTGCTGATATGAATTGGAACGATGCGGACATCCAGGGCGAACTTCTCAGTCGGTTAGACCGGCAGGAGTTTTCAGGTGCTGCCGATGAGGATATCGGTCATCATGCAAGGGATCTGGACAAAGAGTACAATACTGATATGCATACTCGAGTTGCCTCGGCCCTTCTGCTGGAAAGTCTTCCACTGACAGATACATCATATCTGCGGAGGGAAGAAGTCACACAGATATGTATTGGACCTGAAAATGCTGGCCACGAACCTGGTGAAGCGCTAGATCGTCTGCTCGGCATCTGCTGGTATACATATCCAGCTCTCGCCAAAGACGCGTTCCAATTCAAGACAGAAGCGAATGTCAACAAATTGATTGAAGAGGGTATCGCTTCGAACATGGTTCCTGAAACTGAAGCGGTACAGAATATCCATGCGATTGTTGAGGGTTATTTCCGGGGGGCATCTTTCTCACTAAAACGATGGCCAGAAACTCCCGCCGATGTCCGGGATGAGCAAAAGGCATTGTCTCTGTCCCTCTGCGATTCCGTGGAAAAAGCTAGAGATATTGTCAATCTCTCGCGCAAAGAAAATGGTGAGACTCAACCCAGGGCTTACCGCAATGCAATCATCGCTGTGGCTCCCGAACCCGGCCTCCTTAAACAGGCAGTGGATAATGCCCGTCGCTATCTTATAGCCTCAAGGATCAGAAAAGAACGCAAAGACCCACAAATCAAGAAGCAGATAAACGGTATTTTGCCTAAGCTGGAGAGGATCCATAAGATCTCTGCCGTTCGAGGCTTCAATCAGATTTTCCTTTACAATTCTGAACCAAGATCGCTCGATGAGAAATACCTTGTAGCAAAGGATGAGACTCTCTTCAGGGGCACTGGAGGCCAGGGAAAGATCATGGATTACCTGAATGAAAAGGGGTTAGCGCTCAAGTCGACGGGAGCGCTGGATCCTTTGGTTGTGGTGGAAAAGCTTGTCCCCGCTGCCACTCCCAGCACTCAGTATAAGGGAGCAGTATCCTGCGCTGACGTCTTGGATCAGGCTTACAGGTCCTCCAGCCTCAAGCTCATCGTTGATACGGAACCAATCCGTAAAGGGACTGAAAAAGCTGTCCTTCAAGGGAGTCTTCTGCTACGCACAAGTGACGGCCGGGTCTACGATGACAAGGGGTGTATCATCGGCGACGAAGGACAGCGTCAACGAAGAGAAGATCTGCTGACTAGTTTTCCTCTCGATGAACAGACATTCGTGGCGTCATCTTCGGCATCTTGTGCCAGTGATTGGCTCCATGTAGATGATGTGAAGAAGGGTGATGTTGTATCAGAGCCACCACCACCGCCAGCACCACTTGATTTTCCCGTTGATATTGACAACTGGGAGCAGGCACAAAAAACAGCTCAAGAACGGGAGCTGTTAGAGGGAATTTTGAAGACCAACGACGTTGAAGCTATGAGCCGTCTTCCTTCTGTGGCCCAGCCTCTCTCGGCTCGGACAGTCCGCCTCACTATCAACATGTCCGGAGATTTGAAAGATGGCGGTTTCTTGAACTTCTCTCTCGAGAGGATCAAGCCTGAACATGCCTTGAAGCCGCTGCAAAAGGCCGCGGGGTTTGCTCGAAACTTAAGACCCGAGTATGATTTCGAGGCGAAACTGGAACTCGATTTCCGGAGTAACGATGGACAAAAGGGACGGTCAAACATGGAAGGTCCCCTTCAGCAGGCACATGGCCAAGCCGACGATCTGATTGAGGTGGAGTTTAGGTTCGCCCCGACAAAGTAGGAAGTCAGGAAAGCAGCTTCATTAGAAACAGGAAAAGCAGGCGTGAATATCCGTGAGGCACCGTTTGCGTTGAGAGTCACCCGGCGGAATGAGGGACTGGCAGGCATCGTCTATCGCCGCAGCTCTGGGACAAACGGACAAGATCATCTTCATCGTATAGCTGCACTGTCGCCCTCAGCCTTCTCCACAGGTCGACTCCTTCTGGCCAAAGGAAACCTTGCTGTCAACGGCTCAAGAAAACTGGCGCCGGGCCCTTTTATTCCTCTGGATGAAAACTGGGGATCGCGCTTTGCATGCTACGCGATAATTACGTCAGGTTTGCGCTATCCGGAGAAGATGCTTAAGGCAGCTGAGCACTTTGTACAAGCTGATGGTTCGGAAGCAACATGGTGGTTAGGAGTCCTGACGAGAGCAGAGAATTCACGCTCGGTACGGGCGCTACGAATCTTGACAGAAGCCGTCGAATAATGGTGTGCGATGGATCTTTTTCGTGAGCGCGAAGAGGTTTTGGAACAAACACTTATGTTGCAATAAAAAGTGTGGAAATCTCGAAAAAGTCTTTTAAGTTTCTTTAGAAATTGCTCCCCGCTCGACTTTCCCGAAACTTTGGGACTCGGACGGGGTTTTGTTTTAATCCTCCTCTCTTCTGATGCCGCCAGAACCTGAGGTTAAACGAACGGTTGCCTATATTGATGGGCAGAATCGTCATCACGCTGCAAAGGAAGCGTTTGGCTATACCCATCCTAATTATGATGCGTATAGGTTAGCCAGCAGAATCTGCCAGTTGCAGAAGTGGTAATTGGAAACCGTAAAGTTCTACACCGGTATTCCAGATCGGAGTGACAAGGTCTTCTGGCACGAGTTTTGGGCAAACAAGTTAGCCGTCATGGGTCGGCAGATTCAAATATTTTCTAGACCCCAGCGTTATCGGAACCAGACCGTCGAGCTACCTGATGGGACCCAACATATCATGCTCGTGGGTGAAGAAAAGGGCATTGATGTTCGCATTGCTCTGGATGTCGTGAGGATGGCTCACAGAAAGGAATATGATGTAGCCTTGGTTTTCAGTCAGGATCAGGATCTGTCGGAAGTGGTGGATGAGGTTCGAACCATCTCTATCGACCAGGACCGTCGGATCAAGATTGCCTGTGCCTACCCCGTCAGCCCTACTTACGATAACCGGAGAGGCATCAATCATACTGACTGGATTCAAATTGATCGCGCCGCTTATTCTGCCTGTATTGATTCGCGCGATTACGGCCCGAAAGGTGCCTGGAGGAATGCTCCGTGAGCCGTCCCCGCCTTCTCATCGAGGAATGGCTCCCGGCCCGTGCTATTGGGATCGAGTGTATGCGTGAGCGAGGCAGTTCTAGTGCTCTGGCACCCCATACCTATCTTCACGTCTGGTGGGCCCGACGGCCCCTGGTGGCTAGCCGGGCAGCTGTCCTGGGATCACTGCTGCCGGCGGACTTTGATCATGCCAGATTTGAAAGATTGCTGGGATTCGGCAAGCCTAGTGAAGATTTGATCCAGATCAGAGACTTAATGGATATGGGAAAGAGAGTGAAAGGAGGTTTCGGTTGTGGAAGAGCATTTTCAAATCAAATCTCCCCTGATTCGATCCAGCTTGCCCTCGATGTCATGAATGACCTTTGGGATGAGCTTCCAATAGTTATGGATCCCATGGCTGGTGGTGGTTCCATACCACTTGAGGCTGCCAGGCTGGGAATCGGCGCGATCGCGGGTGAACTCAACCCCGTAGCCTGCTCTGTTCTTGAAGCTACAGTAGTGTACCCATTTCAATTCGATTCAGACCTAGTTATTAAGGTCAGGGATTGGGGAAAAGAATGGGAAAAGAGAGTGAGCAAGAGGATGTTGGGTATATATGCTCACGAAGAGAAGGGTACACTTGTTCACGCATTTATCTTCGCCCGTACTGTTCCCTGCCCTGATACGGGTCATCCTACGCCACTCGTACCCGATTGGCACCTTTTGAAACCCAAAAACAAACTCCAGAAACATGTCGTAGCAATGCCAGTCAACATCGACAAGCAAACAGGACATTGGGAAATTGAAATCCGTCCTGCCCACGACGGAATTCCTGATCCCACATATTACGGAGGGAAAGGTCATAGCCTTTTTGACAAAGACGCATCCATATCCTCACAATATATCAAGTCTCACGCCCAACTGGGTCACCTGAGAAGCTGGCTGTATGCCGTGGCTGTAAAGACACCAAAGGGTCTCACTTTCCGCAACCCAACAAAGGATGATCTTAACGCGTTGAAAGCCGCTGAAGAGGAGCTGAACCGCGTGAGACCTGAATGGGAACGGGAGAATGTGATTCCAACGGAAGAATATCCAGCGATTACCACAGATCCCCGACCGAGGGTATACGGTATGCCAAAGTGGGCCGACCTATTCTCCCCTCGCCAATTGTTGGCTGCTGGAGTCCTTGTTCAAGAGCTACGCAAACTGAAACCGGAAATTGTATCAAATGAGGGTCAGAAACAAGCAGATGTCATCGAGCACTTACTGGCGTTTGCCCTCGACAAGCTTCTCAACTACAATTGCATTTTGGCCTCATGGCATGCTCCACGTCAGGTAATTCGGAGCGTTTTTGACCGTCATGACTATTCTTTCAAGGCAACGTACACTGAGATGGCCATCACAATCGAGGGTGTGGGTCTAGCTTGGGCAATCGATCAGATGCTTGATTCCTATGAAAAACTGGCGACGCTGCCTCGCTTCAAAAGAGATAGCCAAAATCCACTAGTGTATTCTGGATCAGCTACTAACTTGTCTTCGTTTGAAGGTAAATCTATCACAGCTGTCGTTATCGATCCCCCATATCAAGGCAACGTTCAATATGCTGAGCTGGCGGATTTTTTCTACGTGTGGCTCAAACGAACACAGGGGCACCGGCGTCCCGAATGGTTTTCGACGTATCTCTGTGATTACGCAGAAGAAGCGGTGACGAACACTTCACGGTTCCGAAGAAACGGCAAGTCAGCGAGTGAGGGCTACAAAGAAGCACAGCAATTCTATCAACAAAAAATGACGGATATCTTTCTTGAAGCCAGGAGGGTACTAAGGGATGACGGGGTCCTGACCGTGATGTTCACCCATAAAGCTCAGGAAGCCTGGGAAGCCCTATTTGAATCTATTGTCTCAGCTGGGTTCACAATTACGGCTACCTGGCCGATCAAAACCGAAAGCGAACATTCATTGCATCAGGCCAAGAAGAATGCTGCCCAGAGTACGGTTATCCTGGTAGCGCGCAAGCGAGAACCTGGGGCAGGCAGGGCTTGGTTTGATGAGGATTTCAAGCAAGAAATCCGGGAAAGGGTCCGCAGCGCCGCCAACAGGCTTGAGAAACAGGGATTGAATCCTGTGGATCAGTTGGTGGGTACATTTGGACCCGCCATGGAGGTATACTCCCGATATGACGAAGTAAGGGATCCTGAAGAAGGACCTATTGGTGTCGACAGGGCCATTGATCTCGCGGCTGAGGCTGTTTCTGACTGGCGGTTGAAGAAGCTCGCAGAAAGGGGCCTAACCGGTGTGGACCCACCATCTCAGTTTTGCCTCCTCTGTTGGGATGTACTGCAGGCTGGTGAGTTTCGATTCAATGAGGCCAAACTTTTGGGTAATGCTGTAGGGATGGATGTTGATCGCCTGTATGATCTTGGATTGACCAAGAAGAAATCGGACAACGTGATAATGCTTTCGGCTCAGGAACGCCGCCGAAGCAACCCGGTCACTTATGAAGAGCAACTAAGCCTTATCGGTGAAGCTCGCCGTCGTGGTCGGGGTAGTGGCCGGAAGATACACGCTGACGATGAAATGTTTGAATATGCCATCGATATGGCTCACGCTTTGGTCCTTCGCTTTCAAGAATCCGGCGGAGAAACCGGAGGCGGGATTGGTTCGTGCAAGTCCATGGCACTACATATGGGGTGGGGGAAAGATTCCGCAGTAGCCCGTCTTATTGAAGCGTTGGTAAAGGCGGCTCCACCAGCGGTGCGTTTTCCTGGCAAGAAAGGCAAACAAACTGCGGCTGAGAAATTCCCCGAGTTCCGGGCCTGGCATAGCATTTTGAAACCAGTTTTTGATCTGGAACCCCCTGAGTGGAAAGAGCCCAAGGAAGTAGAGCAGATTAGGTTGGAGGTCTGATGGGCATCGGGCTTCTGGCAAAGGTGCAATGACCAAACGTAGATCTTACGCGGAACCTGATGCATCAATCACAAAGGCCTGGGGTGTAAGCGACGAGCCGATTCCCGGCCTGCGCGATCAGAGCTGGCCCCGCTTTATTGAGGGTCCTGATCCCCGCGTATTATCGGATCTCTATATTCCCGCCCTAAAATCTGCTGTCCGTTACGATCGCTGCTGCGCCTATTTCTCATCCTCTGTATTGGCCGCGGCGGCCAGAGGATTTGCTGCACTTACTCGGAACCTGCTAATGCAAGGTGATACAATCCAGAAACCTACCATTCGCCTGCTGGTCAATGAGCAAATGAGCGCGGCAGATGCTCAAGTGTTGGAGAAGAAGGGTGACCTCACTGCTCTCGAAAAAACGCTTCTTAAGAGGTTCAAAACACCTAGAGAGGCCTTGGAGAAAGATCGATTGGCAATGTTGGCGTGGATGCTGAGCAAAGGTATGCTCGAAATCAAAGTGGGTATCATGCGATATACTGGCGGGATCAACCACGCCAAGTACGGTTATGTAACTGATCCTGCTGGTGACATACTACTCTATCGTGGAAGCGGCAACGAGACAGCGCAGGCGCTGAGTCAGAACTACGAGCAGTTTGAGATCTCAGTCTCCTGGTTGGATGAAGACGCAGTGGCTCACTATCGGACCGAGTTTGATCGGATCTGGAGGGGAAAACATCCGTCTGTCGCGGTTGTGGATCTTCCAACGGGATTAAGACAACGGTTGCTGAAACTCCTTCCAGACGAACCTCCTATCACCGAACCCATGAAGAAAAATCTGGATTTGCCTCGCCTGGCCATGAAATGGATGTTTGTTGCCCACGCGCCTTATTTTTCGAATGGGAACGGTTTGGCAGCAGATGCTCTGGTACCAATCGATCTTTGGCCTCACCAGCGCAGAGTGGTGGATGAAACGGTGGAGGCCTGGCCTGAAGGAAGACTCCTTTGCGATGAAGTAGGAATGGGGAAAACCATCGAAGCGATTATGATCATCCGTCGGCTGATGGCTGGGAGGGGCGTAGGACATGTGTTGATCCTGGTACCAGCCGGTCTGGTGAAACAGTGGCAAGAGGAGTTCCGGGAAAAGGGGGGAATGATGGTTCCCTTTTTGAAAGGCGATGAACTGGTTCAACCTGATGGTAGTAAGGCCAGGGTAGGTATCGCAGAAGCTCTTGAGCAGCCCATTCTTATGATGAGTCGGGAGATGGCGCGGAAAGATCGAACGAAATCCTATATCCTGAATGGCCCGGTGTGGGATCTGGTGCTCATGGATGAAGCCCATGCCTCTCGGAGAGCTGAGCGGGACAAAGGTGGATTCAACACTGGCAACCTCCTTCTCACCCTCCTCCGGGATTTTCAGCTATCCCGACAGGCACGCTCCACAATTCTGCTGAGCGCCACTCCGATGCAACTGGACCCCTGGGAGCCCTGGGATCTTCTTTGTGTACTCGGTCTTGGGGGCTACTGGGCCAGTGGATTCAAGCTTATCGAGGATTTTTATGATGCGATCCGGACACTAAGGACGAGAGGATTAGGTAACGGTCAAGCTCGTAGAATTGCGCGGTTAATGAAAAAAGTAAGTCCTCTTCTTCCTCATCCGCTCAATCGTTTATCGGACCATCCCGCCATGGATGAGATTAGCAGGCTCTTGCGTAGCGGCGTGTCAAGTATAAGGGAGGCAAACAGAAAGTGGCTGGAGTCCAATTCCCCATTAAGAAAGTTCGTACATCGGAATAACCGAGATACTCTACGTCGTTATTATGAAGCAGGGTTGATTGAAAAGCCTCCACCCGAAAGGAAAGTCGATGATCTTGAGTACGACTATGCCCGTGGCAGCGGTGAACGCGCGATCTACCAACATATCAAGCGTTATATTGATGAACGTTATGAGAATCTCGAAGCTCAGAAGCCAGGAAAAGGGTTCGTTATGACGACCTATCGCCGACGAATGTCCAGTTCGCCGTCTGCGCTAGCTGAGAGCTTCAGGAAACGGATAGCCCGGTTAGACCGCGTCATCAGACGTCAGTCTCTGGTTCGTGAACTTGAAGAGGACGAGAAGCCGGATGACAGGGACTGGGGAGATGCGGGACGGGAAGAAGAAGTCGATCCGGCTTTACCTGATACTGCGGACGAGGCACGTCAGGAAAAGCAACAGATCGAACCTCTAATTCGTCAGCTTCAGGATCTGGGCGACACTGATTCCAAACGGGATTTCTTTCGCGATCAAATCCGGAAAATAATCGCCGATGGGCGGTCCGTTCTTGTCTTCACATCATACCTGGATACCATGGATTATCTTCGAAGGCAACTGCGGCCCATTTATCATGAATCTCTGGCCTGTTATTCCGGTCGTGGGGGAGAAATCTGGGATGGGAGTCAATGGAAGAAAGTTGAAAAGTCTGCCATAACCAAACTTTTAGACGAAAAAAAGATACGTGTTCTTCTGTGTAATGATGCGGCTTCAGAAGGCTTAAACCTTCAAGCTGCGGGTGCACTAATCAATTATGACATGCCATGGAATCCTTCCCGAGTGGAACAGCGTATAGGTCGTATTGATCGTTTCGGGCAGGATCATCCCATTCTGCCGATTGTGAATATCTACTTGAGAAACTCAGTTGATACCCGGGTCTATCGCGTACTGCGTGAGAGGTGCGGCCTTTTTGAACGTTTCGTAGGCCCTATGCAGCCCATTCTCAATTATGCACGGACCATTCTTGAGGGCGAGCGGAAAGCGGTCATAGAAGCTGGACTGGCTGAGATCCAGGCACATTCGGATAAGATCGAAGATGATGAGGTGCTTCAAGAAATCTATAGGGAATCGGGAACTGACGCGGGAGGTCCGAAGGATGAACAAGTCTTAGCCCGAGGGCAGGTTGAATCGTGTATCCGGGAATTGATGAGCTCCGGTGACCCAGGCCTGTCAGCGTTTAGAGGTACGTCAGACGTCGTCAGGATAAAGGTGCCTGGTCTGAGAGGCACTATTGGGCTCACCAGTGAGGCCTTGGACATAAATCCTGAGGCATATTCCCTTGACATGGTTGTAGATCATTTGGCAAACCATCTCCAGTCAAAACACCCGGTAATGCCTTTAGTGGTCGGGATTGCGGAAAAAGGTGCATTCAGGGTTGATGTCTGCCTTTGGGTAAGGAAGGACCGCAAAACGAAACGGATTCATAGGTTTGATGAGCTGAACAAGCTCCTGATGATGTGGGATGGTTATCGACCCTCACCGGAGGTCTATCATGAGGCAACGGTAAAAGCTCAAAAGCTAGCACGCCGTGAGCTTCGGTCTCGGATTCAGAGAGCTGACAGGACATCAGCTCAGCTTCAGAAGGATCAATTAGAGGCGGGCAAGGCACGGCTCAAGCGCGAACTTGGCTTGAATCTTTACGTAAGGCATAAACCAAAACCTCTTCCGGTGGCCTTTGCGGACACGATTCGGCAAGCTGACCACAGACGGTTTCGCAAAGCCTACAACGTTCTGCAGGATATGAATTGTTGGGAGGAATTAGACCAAGAAGAAATCAGGGAACAGGCGGAAGTCCTTACGGCGAATGAACGTAAGGCATTGCACACGTACAGGAATATTGACGTTGCGTTAGATGACCCGCGGATTCGCTCGCGAAGCTAGAATGTCTGAAGCTCTGGGTATTAGTCAACTGGCGAATTTCCTCTGGCATGAAATAGTAAAAGATGGTGGATGCGCTGTCTGGATTGGTGCTGGACTATCAGAATTGGCATTCCCAGGGTGCACCGGTTAGGGGCGATGGGTTATCTAGAGTTCAGGGATCTCTTGCCGGACTACTAGGATGTGACTGTATGCCGTGCATTACCGTATGACCCGTGGGTTAAAGTCCCACCTTGGGAGTTGTCAGTACGCCCAGGTAGTTTGAGGGAGGTGTTAGGGGTAACCCGAAGCGCCAAGTTCCCTGACAGAGCCCTTGTAAGAAGGGCAAGCAAACGTGTCCGCCAGCTGGCGGACGCGTTTATCAAAGCTGTTGAGTTGCCTGTCTGCCGACAGGCAGGCACTTACGAGTTGAATTCACGAAATAAGTAACTCAAAAGGAGGAAAAGAAAATGGGAATAATGGATAAGATGATGGACAAAAAGATGGATAAAATGAGCAAAGAAGAGAAAGAGGAGATGATGGCGAAGATGATGCCCAAGATGATGGAAGGGATGAATATGATGGAGATGATGCCAAAAATGATGATGGGCATGGGTATGGACTCTATGAAGAGCGGTGACATGAAGCAGATGATGCATGAGACCATGCCCCAAATGATACGGGAATGCTTCGGCCACATGGATTCCGAGGACAGAAAGGAGACCCTGACCATGTGCCGTTCAATGCTGGATGACGTAGAAAGGGAGTTTCCCTGATAAGCACAAGATTGCGGCGAGGCCCTTACGGATAGAATATCCCGGGGAGTATTGCGCCGAAGACAGGTCTTGAGGGAATTCTTCAGGCGGTTTGCTCCGGAGGAGCTCCTTTGGAGCAGAGAATTCGATTGTGGTGAAGAAAGGATCCTGGAAAAAAGGCACAAGAGAAATAGTGCTCGAGACTTTGCCATATTTATTTCGAGAGACCAAAGCGGCATGACGTGCAAGGACCTGGGTCAGTTTTTTGGCGGGATATCGGGCGCTGCCATCACTAGAAGATGTAATGCCTTGAGTGCAAAGTTAACCAGAAATAAACGGCTCCGAGAGAGAATGAGGAGCGTCGAAAGACGAACGGTCAATAGTTAAGATGTGACCCCAATCCTAATTACTCGAATGAGTAGTTTAGTGTTGATCGTTCTTATGAAAACCGTATTGTCTGTGCAACAATAATTGTTGTGCAACAAATATGGTTGTACTATATTACCCTTGTGTTTAGCTAATCCAGTAGGAGGAAGCAAACGGCATGGTCAAGGAACTAATCACGAGTCTAAACTCTGCTGAACTAAGTCTCCTTGTTAGTGAACTTGGAAGTCAAAGTTCAGTAGCTGACTTTCTGAATGTCGATCGATCCAGTGTTTCTCGCTGGCTCAAGAAGGAAGTGCCGGACACACAGAACCAATTTCGGATCACGGCCCTGGTTCTAGTGATGCAACGGCTGCAGATGGTTTTTGAGCCTGAAACGGCCAGAAGTTGGCTTGAAGGCATTAATGCGCACCTTTCGCATCAGAGACCAGTTGACCTTCTCAGCCAGGGGAGGGTATCAGAAGTTCTTTCGGCTATCGAGCAGACGGAACTCGGATCGTACGCATAGAAGTGGATCTCTACAGGGTGTTCAAGTGGGATGGTACCTCCCAAGGATCTACGGTTATGCGGAATCTCCATCCTCCCCGGGATGGGCAGGGATCAGGAAGGCACGATATGCCGGATCGAAGCGCGGTCATTTACTGCTCGAAATCACGCGTGTCTGCCGTAGCCGAGGTTATACAAGGATTCAGAGGAACACATTTGACGAGTCGGGTTTTTCTTTATCCCGACAAGAACGTGAGAGCTCTAGCTCATATGGTCCTCGACGACAGTGTTCCTTTGATCGATTTCGATGATCCAAAAGAGCTCTCAAACCATAAACTAAAACCTTCTCAGATCGCTACCATGAACCGGCAAGTGACCCAGAACATTGCGCGATCGCTGTTTGATGAGGGGGCCTTCGGGTTTACTTGGTGGTCGACGCTGAACGCATCTTGGACCAATGTGACGTTGTTCGAGAATCGCGTTTCTGAACACCTTTCCATCGAGGGTGAGGCTCTTGCATTGGATAAGCAGATGCCTGAAGTGATGGAAGCTGCAAAGGTACTGAACATCCAGCTTCGATATTAGGAATGGGGTCGGACCAAACTAACCTGTTGATTTTATTGACCTATCTGTTCCAAGACCCCCATTTTGACGCTTATCCGCAGGATCCTGTGGAAAGTGACCTTTTCGGGGGTAAGATGGTACGTTTAAGCCGTTAATGCACAATGCCCAGACCGAACAGACACCACATGCCGGGTTATACGTGGAATTATTACTGAGTGATGGCGAGAAGAGGCCTCAAGAATATCGAGGAACATGCTCAAGAATTGACGGCTCGATCAACATGAGTCAACGGCAGACTTGACCCCCTTACTCTAAATTGTTGATGTGAGAAAGAAATTTGTCTTCTGGATTCACTAATAGGAAGGATTAATAAGATGGATAAACGCTTCAATCATAACTACAGAGGATGGATAAGAAATGGCATTTTGCTGATCTACGCATTACTCTTTGTAGGTGATGGTATTGGAGCTTCCTCAGATGCTGCCCAAGAATCATTTACTGATGTCGAGGTTACGTTTACAATTGGTTCTGATACACTTTTTGGGTTACTTACCAAACCACCCACAGAAGGGCCACATCCTGTGATTATCCTCCTGCATGGTTCTGACCGGGGAAGCGGAGATAATCCCTATCAAAAAGCTCACTCGGATCAATTTGTTCAATCCGGGTTTGCTGTACTGCGGTATGACAGTCCCGGATCAGGAAAATCGACAGGAA
The DNA here is from genome assembly GCA_036476315.1 of Candidatus Neomarinimicrobiota bacterium. NCBI lineage: Bacteria > Pseudomonadati > Fidelibacterota > Fidelibacterota bacterium. The sequence continues at coordinate 16,133 of JAZGBI010000032.1, forward strand.
GCAGTGATTTTGAGACATTCGAATATAGGACACAAGAGGCAATCGCAGCTGTGAAGTATTTACAATCACGAGTAGATATAAACGCAGATGGCGTCGGCCTGTGGGGTATCAGCCAGGGGGGCTGGATATGTCAGATGGCAGCTGCCGAATATGACAGTGTTGCTTTCATCATCCCTGTTTCAGGCCCGGGAGTTACGGTGCCTGAGCAAGAAGTTTACCGCGTTGAAATGTCAAGTAGAGCGGCGGGTTTCACCGAGGATGACATATCGAAAGCGGTCCTTATGAAACGCTTAATTGTAGATGTTGCAATGTTGGAGCCTGCTTTCAAGGAGATAAACCGGAATGAAGGGGCACGCTTGGGTTCTGGTCCCTGGACTGAAATGATAAATCTAGTATATCCTCCCGACCCTCTTGACCCCGCCACTGAATTGGAGGGAGCTATTAGGGTATTTAATGCATCCAAGGAGGAATCCTGGTCAGAATTCCTGTACGTGGATAAGATTCTGAGTGCGTTGGAAGGTTTGCCACCGGAACAATGGGCGGCCAGTAGAAGCCAGATTCGTGCCATCATGACTGTAGATCCAGCTGATTATCTTTCTCGAGTTCATTGCCCTGTATTGGCAATATTTGGCAGTGCGGATACTGTGATTCCGGTAGGGAGGAGCGTTACCTTATATGAGAAGTATCTACGCGAAGCAGACAATAAGCATTTTGTGATTAAGGTGATCCCAAATGGAGATCATAATATTAAAATCGAGGGAGAATTTGCTCCTAGCTACTTTAAAACGATTGCAGGTTGGTTAAGGCATCTATCCTTAGATTAGATATCTGAGTATAAATATGGGGATCGGTAAAGGCGATTTTCAAAGTGTGAGTCCCCTTGCAGTAGTTGAGGAGGAAAATATCCTTTCCAACGTTTATGGTCTCCACCAAAATTACCCCAACCCCCTCAACCCAGTCACAACGTTGAAGTATGATCTTCCTGAGAGGGCTGATGTTACGCTCACGATCTATGACATCTTGGGGAGGCAGGTCAGGAGTTTGGTACAGGGTGTGCAGGAGCCGGGCAAAAGTCAGTCATTTGGGATGGTTTTTACTAATTATAAAGATCGTCCAAAGCATTGGAAACGTACAACAAAAGGCTTTGGATTTATGTGGCGGTATATGGATGAATGTACCTTGTCAGATTGCAAGAAGGATCATAACATTTTAAAAGAAAGATTCTGCTTAAGACTTAAGACTGAAAGAATGCGGTTTATTAGAAAATGGAATGACATTTAGTGTTAGAATTTGGCAGGTTATCGAGTACCATATTATTACTTGAATTAGAATGAGTTATAAAGTATGCTGGTGTTATAGAGAAAATATATTATGCTCACTTGTTCGGAGCAGAGGAGGAATGCAATGTCAAATCTATCAGGAATACCGAACAAAGACATCACTTGGAAACCTATACCACCGGAAAGCCTTGACTTGAAAGGGAAGAAAGTGGTGGTGGTTGGGGGGACAG
>JAZGBI010000033.1 GCA_036476315.1 Candidatus Neomarinimicrobiota bacterium
CAGAAAACATAATGGTTTCCAAAACAGGACTTGTGAAGATCATGGACTTTGGCCTGGCGAAGCGGAAAGGAGTGACGAGGGTTACCAAGGAGGGAAGTACCCTGGGTACTTTGGCGTATATGTCACCGGAGCAAGCGGAGGGGTTGACGGTGGACCGCCGGAGTGACCTTTTCTCTTTTGGCGTGGTGATGTACGAAATGGCGACCGGTCAACTCCCATTCAAAGGAGAGCATGATGCGGCTGTATTGTATGCTATTGTCAATGAGGCTCCTATACTGGTTGGCTCGATAAATCCCAACACTCCAAAGGAACTTGAACGGTTCATCCACAAAGCGTTGGAGAAAGAACCTGAAGACCGTTACCAGCACGCAGACGATCTGGCGGCTGATCTGAAAAGGTTGAAGAAGGACTTGGAATCGGGACGAACAACTACCACCCAAGCGAAAATTCCGGGAATGAGAGAATCAAAAAAGATGCCAGTTTGGCTTGTCCCTACATCTGTCTTAGTTCTATTCATTGCAGCCAGTTTGTGGTTCCTCACTTCACGGTCTTCCAGGATAGAGGCTTCAGTCGGCTTAACTAAGATCGCAGTACTCCCATTCGAAAGTGTTCGAAATGATCCCGGAACAGACTTTCTTGGCTTTTCGCTTGCTGATCAAATTATCACAAAGTTAGATTACGTTCAGAGTGTCGTCGTTCGTCCATCAAGCGCCATTCGTAAGTATGAGGGCGCTGAGATTGACCTTTCGTCAGTGGCCCGTGATCTGGACGTGGAGGTCGTCTTGACCGGCAGCTATATGAAGGAAGGGGATCGCTTCAGACTCAACGCTCAACTTGTAAACGTTTCCCGGAACGAAATCGTCTGGCGAGAGCCTATTGAGGTCGAGTATTCGGATATTTTCACCGTCCAGGATTCCATCTCACGGAAAATCATTGCGGGTCTAAAGTTGCATTTGTCGCCGGAGGAAGAAGTAAGACTACGAAAGGACGTGCCTTCTAATCCCATTGCCTACGAGTATTTCCTTAAAGCAGTGGCAAATCCATCGGTGACCGCTACTGACTACGCCAATCAGGTCCAGCTCCTCGAGAAATCAGTTCAGCTGGATTCAACCTATTCACTGGCCTGGGCTTCCCTTGGTCGGGCATATCGATTGTATGCCCAATTTGCTGGAAACCGGGAGGGCTATTATGAATTGGCAAAGCGAGCTTATGACCGAGCCCTCAGATTGAATGGCGAACTTCCGTATGCCATCTCCGGACTTGCGCATTTCTATGCAGAGACCGGGAAGGTTGACGAAGCTGCTCTTCTGTTACAGCAGGCGTTGAGCGTGAATCCCAATGCCCCGGAATTCTATCGGAGTCTCGGTTATGTCTATCGATACGGTGGGATGATGGATGAATCGATCGAAATGTACGTACGTGCACAGGCACTCGATTCCAGTTTTGCCAGCCTATTTTATAGCCAGATTCAAATCACGAAAGCCTTGATTTATAAAGGAGAATACCTCGCTGCGGTCTCGTTGGCGGATAGCGCAATTGAGCGGCGCAGTGCTGCTGGACAACCCATTGATGTTATTTCGCTTTTCTACCAGGGGATGGCGTATTACTATTCCAAGGATTGGCAGCGGGCTTTTGCTATTTTCGATTCTTGCACGAAGGTCGATCCATCTAACCTTTGGAGTCTCTTCGGAAAAACGTACAAGGAGGCTGCGCGAGGAAATTTCAAGCGCGTTCGAAGCATCACAAAGTCTTTAGAAGAAAGAAATGTCGTTGATCATGAAATGCTCTATCGATTCACCCACTTCTATGCGCTGGCAGGAGAAACAAATCTAGCCTTGAAGAGCTTGGAAGCCTCAAGCAAAGGCTTCATCAATTATCCTTATATAAACAGTGACCCACTGCTTGAAAGTATTCGAGCTACCGAAGAGTTTCAGATCCTCCTTTCGGAAGTGAAGACTCGTCACGAAGCATTCAAGCGAAGATTCAGCGGAACACTTTGATCGCCAGCGTGATGATCGACAAAACCATATCCCATTACAGGATCCTTGAGAAACTAGGCGAAGGCGGGATGGGAGTCGTATACAAGGCAGAGGACACCAAGCTCGACCGCTATGTTGCGCTGAAGTTTCTTCCCGCCCACCTAACCAGCAGCGAAGAGGATAAGCAACGCTTCATCCACGAGGCCAAAGCTGCATCAGCCCTTAACCATCAAAATATCATGACCATCTACGAGATTGATGAGGTAGAGGATCCCGCCACAGCGGGCAGGCAAACCTTCATTGCCATGGAATACGTAGAAGGTGAGACTTTGAAGGACAAGGTAGAAAAGGGACCCTTGAAGACCAAAGAACTGTTGAATATTGTCATCGCTGTGGCAGATGGATTGAATGCCGCACACGAAAAGGAAATCATTCATAGAGACATCAAGTCAGAAAACATAATGGTTTCCAAAACAGGACTTGTGAAGATCATGGACTTTGGCCTGGCGAAGCGGAAAGGAGTGACGAGGGTTACCAAGGAGGGAAGTACCCGGGGTACTTTCGCGTATATGTCACCAGAGCAAGCGGAAGGGTTGGAAGTTGACCGCAGAAGCGATCTATTCTCATTTGGTGTTGTGATGTACGAGATGGCTACCGGTCAACTACCTTTCAAAGGAGAACATGATGCTG
>JAZGBI010000034.1 GCA_036476315.1 Candidatus Neomarinimicrobiota bacterium
GTCTCCAGCCTGTGGAAGTGCCTGGAATCCCAGAACCTGAACCGGTTCGGACGGTCCCGCTGTGTTCACTCGCACATTTCTCTCGTTCATCAGCGCTCTCACTTTGCCGTAACTTCCGCTGTAGATAAACGAATCACCGACACGTAAAGTCCCTTTCTGCACCAGAATGGTGGCAATGGGACCGTGGCCCTTGTCCAGACGGGACTCAATAACGGTACCTTTGGCGGTTGTTTCGGGATTCGCCTTTAACTCCAGTACATCGGTTTCCAGGGCAAGCAATTCCAGCAGTTCATCCACTCCTTTACCCGTCTTTGCGGAGATTTCCACGCATTGGTGTTTTCCTCCCCAATCCTCCACCAGGATCCCATGATCGGAGAGCTGCTTTTTCACGCTGTCCGGGTTCGCCCCCTTCTTGTCTATCTTGTTTACAGCGACAACGATGGGAACGTCCGCTGCCTTGGCGTGATCGATGGCTTCAATGGTTTGAGGTTTCACACCATCGTCGGCAGCAACGATGAGAATAACTACGTCCGTCACCAGGGCACCTCGGGCACGCATGGCGGTAAACGATTCATGACCAGGTGTATCCAGGAACGTTACCATCCGATGGTCACCTAGCTCCACCCGATATGCTCCGATATGCTGTGTAATGCTTCCGGCTTCGCCAGCCACCACATTGGTATTGCGAACATAGTCGAGCAGAGATGTTTTCCCATGGTCCACATGACCCATCATAGTGACGACAGGCGCCCTGGGCACAAGATTGTCCAGATCCGCATCCTTGTCCTCCAGAGAGAAAAGATCGTCAACCGATTCCTCCATCTGCTTCACGCGATAGCCCATGTCCTGGGCCAGAAGAACAATGGTATCGAAATCCAGACGCTGATTCATGGTTGCCGGAGCTCCGAGCTCCAGACACCTGGTAATGATATCCGTGGGTGAGACGTCCAGGACACCGGCCAGTTCCTGGACGGTCATAAAATCCCTTGCCATAATCGTCTGAACATCTTCTTCGAATGCCACATCTTCATCATCGATCCTTGCCTTTTTGTACTTCTTCTTTTTGGATTTGGTGTCCATCATGGCAAGGGTCTTCTTGATCGTGGACTCTATGGATTCCTTCTCCGGATGTTCCTTCCCAGTTTCGTCTTTGGAGACTCTGGGCCTTGCTCTCCTGCGTCTGGACTCTATCTGCGATTCTATCTCAGATATGTCAATTCTCCGCAGCTTCAGTTTGCTCTCCTTCTTCGGTTTCTCCTCCACCTCGACCACGGGGAATTCTCCAGCTTCCTCTCCGTCCGTCTTCTCGTCTCCGTCCTTAGCGGCAGCCGCCTCTTCTGCCATCTTCAATTCAACTTCCAATTCCAACTTCCTGGCCCGCTCTTTTTCCTCCAACTTTCGCTGCTCATCGGGCATCATGATTTCCAAGGTTTGGGCCGATTGCAGTCTCTCCTCGAACTTCCGCGAATGAATCTCTTTGCGTACCCTTTCCTTCCTGTATCTCTCGACCGTCTGGCGGTCCTTTTCAAATTCCTCAATGATTAGCTGGTAGGTCTGCTCGTCAACGGGACTCATATGACTTGAGGGTTCGACACCGTTCTTCTCCAGAAGTTCAATGATATCCTTGTGCGAAATGTTCAACTCTTTCGCAACCTGGAATATGCGACGCTTCGTGGATGTAACATCAGCCATTGGCGTTCCTATGCCTCCTCCAGCGCGGCATCGACAGATTCTTGGGAGGTCTCTTCGGTCGACTCTTGAACAAGTTCCCCATCCTTCTCCGCTTGCACACTCTTCATCTGGGATTCAATTCGTGAAGTTATATTCGCCAGGACTTTCTCACCCATGCCCTTGACCGCGAGCAAATCCTCTCTAGACGCACTGGAGAAGTCGGAGACCGTATGAAGCCCGGCCTGGTCCAGAAGTTCCAGCATCCGAGGAGTGAGTGCCTCCACCTGGTCCAGGTAGACCGCGCCGTCCTTTTTCACTCCTTCATACTCTGATTTTCTCACGGCATCAATCGCGTAACCCGTAACAGTGGCCGCCAGATTGATGTTGTGATAGCTCTTCCCCACCGCAGAATCCATCACGTCATCATCGAATAACGCAACACAGTACCGTTTCGCGTCATCAATGTAGAGATTGACCGGCTTGGCCGGGGACAGTGCCCGGGTGATCAACACTTCAGGCTGGGAGGTATAATTGATGACATCGATCTTCTCGCCATTCAATTCACGGACGATCGCCTGGATCCTGCTCCCTCTCATACCCACGCATGCCCCCACTGCGTCGATACGCTTGTCCGAAGACCTGACAATTATCTTCGAGCGATTACCTGCGGCCCTGGCAATTGCCAGGATTTCAATGATTCCGTCTTCAATTTCCGGAACTTCCATCTCGAAGAGCTTGGATAAGAACTGATTGTCACTTCTTGAGGCAATAATGTCCGGACCCTTCGGCGTCATCTCCACCGATTTGACGATGGCGCGAATGGTGTCACCCCTGCGAAACCGCTCCGATTCGATCTGCTCCTCTTTGGGAATTCTCAGTTCGCTCTGCTCTATATGCACGTAAATGTTATTCCTGTGAACCTGTCTAACGTCTCCGATGACAATTTCTCCCACGCGACCGTAATAATCCTCGAAGATGTATTTCTTCTCAACGTCCCGGATCCTCTGGGACAAGAACTGTTTCGCGGTGGCGATGAGTCTTCTGCCAAATATCGATGGATCGATGACTTCTATGAACGGGTCACCAATGTTAAGATCGGGTTCCAACTTCTGAGCCTTCACAAGGTCGATTTCCGTCACCAGGTCATCAACCTCTTCGACGATTGTCTTCTCATGATAAATCTCAATTTCCCCGCGATCGATGTTGACGATAACACTGCAGTTCGACCCTTCACCATACTGTTTCTCAAGGAGAACGAGGAACAAATCTTCCAGGATCGTACCGAGCTCCGTACGATCGACATTCTTCTCCCTCGCTATGTCAGAGAAACACTGAATGAGTAGCTTACTGTCCAATATCTTCTCCTTATTGAGTCCAAATCCCTACTACTTGAGGACCAATTTCGCTTCCACGACGGTCTCCAACGAAAGATGATGATCACCTCTCGGCCCCTGTATGTCAATCTTGTCCTCTGTCACATTCTTCAGGACACCTTCAACGGGGTTGGGAATGTGAGGATTCTTATGAAAGACCCGTAGCCGGCGGTTGATGTTTCTCTTGAATTGATACATCCGCGCTAGAGGATAATCCAGCCCTGGCGAAGTGACCTCCAGATGGAAGCCGTTGGGAAAGTGTTCTTCCATACCGGACCAATCCCTGATCCGCTTCGTGACCTCCTGGATCTCACCGATGGTGACGCCCTTCTCTGTATCCACCACCAGTTTCACCTTTGGAGATTTGGTTTCTGTGGATGCATGGTATTCGAGAAGCATCAAGCCACACACCGAAGCAACCTCCTGGAAAAACTTATCCAACTCCATTAGTCCCATCCCTTTCAAAGAGCCTGTACAAAAAAGTGGGCCACGACCCACCTTACATAGCGGTGCAATTTACCCGCTCCCCATCCCATTCGCAAGACAAATCCACCGTTTCTCCCGTCAATCCCGGCATCAATATGCCCCAGCCCGGATGGTCAACAAAAAACCTGAAACCGGCTTCCGCTCGTTCCGATAAAGTTCTGTGGAATTTAGGACTTGGTCTGACTTGCCGCGATCAGATCCAGATGATCCAGCAGATGGCGAGTAATGAGAAACTTATCATTCACCGTCTGCCTGGCCCTGGACCCCATTTCGCGTGACAAATCCTTGTCCTCAAGCAGCTGAACCACTCTTTCGGCGCAGCCAGGAATATCGGTGGGTTCCACAAGGAAACCGTTCACGCCATCTTCGATCTGATTGGGTATTCCCCCTACTCTGGAAGCCACAACAGGAGTTCCTTTCCAGAGCGCCTCAGTTACGACCATTCCAAATCCTTCCCTGGTGGATTTCTGAAGGATGACCGATGCGGACCGCTGAATCACATTCACCAGTACTGGATCATCCCCTCTTACAAAAATCACTTCCCCTTTTTCCAGATAGGGACGCGCGGTCTCGAGCATCCGGTTGTAAATCCGCACCCCTTCGGGATCATCACTGGCCAGATTATAGCAGAATAGGAGGCGGCAGTCCAGTTGTTTTCGAACTTCCAAGAAGACCTGAAGAACGCCCTCGGGGTCTTTCCAGGGATCGAATCGCGAGACCTGGGCCACAATGGGCTTGTCCGTGGGAATTCTCTCCTTCGCCAAGTACGCCTCAACGGTCTTTGCGGAAAGCTCTCTGTTTTTCGACGACAGCGGATCAATGGAGGGAAAGACAATCCGCTGGTCTACAGGCAATTCCGGTCGCCTGTATTGCTCACCCGAGATCACCATTTTGCCGTACTGGAGAATGAAAGGCTCCACAATACTCCACGACTCTTCATCCGGATGGGTGATGTCAATATGGCACCGCCAGATCCAGGAAGCGGAATTGTCCACGAAACGGACAAGGGGCAGGGGCTGAGGGTCGTGAATAAAAAGGCAGTCATGCTGAAGATCGGCAAAGCGGCTGAATTTTTCACTCGTGAACGCGTAGAGCGAGATTTCTTCATCCGTAAAACTCAAATCCATTCCCTGGATACCGTTGTGGAGTTTCTTCGTTACCTCGAAAAAGTCGGGAGTACCGTGGAGAACTCTCCAATCGGTTCGCAACCCAATGTCGTTCATGAGCAACACAAGGTTATCGAGAATCTCCGCCACCCCACCACCGAAGGCCGTCGCATTCACATGGGCGACGGTGATATCAGACAGATCCGCGGCCTTCTTGCGAATCTGCTCAAGAATTTCATCACCCACGATACCGCGATAATCGTCGAGATGCTTCACGAAAGTTCCCGACTACTGCTGCGCTCTCACTTTTTTCCACCAAAAAGGGACCGTGGCGAGGCCCGCCAGAACGTAAATCCAACCGGTGAAAGGGGACTCAGTGGGATCATGGAGCATGACCTTTGCAATTCCAATGAGAAGGAGAAACATCGTGGCCGCCGTGGTCACCACCAGATATGCTCCTTCCCGTAACATGCGCCCGGGGTGACCCGGGGCAATACCCTTCCTTAAGGCCGTTTTCTTCCACCAGCCCGGGGGATTTACCCTTTCGTAGAACGCGTCGAGAACCACGGGATCCGTTTCCCGGGTTGACAATGTCACGGCCAACACGATTCCGGTAGAGGAGACTGACATAAGAAGCAATCTTAGCCATTCCGCATCGACAGTGAAGAGGATTATCGGCGCTATGAGAAGTGAGGCCGCCATGGCGGCAAGCTCGGAATAGAGATTGATTCGTTCCCAGAGCCATCTCAGCACAAGAACCGACCCCGTCCCCGCCCCGAATAACAGGGAGATGTACCAGGCTGTCTGGATGGAACCAAGGTTGGCCATGATGGTAAGGGCAATGGCGAGAATGAGGAGATTGGACAGGCGAGCCACGATGACCAGTTCCCTGGAAGACGGTTTTCTTTTGAGCCAGTGCCGGTTAATCAGTCTCAAGTAGATGTCGTTGCTCCAGTAACTTGCTCCCCATGTGAGATGGGTGTCGATGGTGGATGCAAGAGCAGCCAGCAGCCCCGTGAGCATGAGTCCTCTTATTCCCACCGGGAGCAGATCCCTGATGCCCGTGGCAAACAGTATTTCCCGGCCTGCGACGAAGGTCTCCCCGCCCGCGGAGGATGGATCGTAGGGATAAAGAACAAGAAGGGCAATGCCGATGGGAAGCCAGAAGAGACTTCGAACAAGAATCTGGGCAACGGTAAATATGAATCCCGCAGTTCTTGCCCCTCTGTCTGTGCGGCAGGCCATGGTACGTTGGGCAAGGTATCCGGTGCCGTCGCTGTTCATCTGGAAGAACCACTGGAGGCTGATAAGCACCAGGAACGGAAGGAATGCCTCCCAGGTCGAGGGACGGAAAGAAAGAATCTCGCTCGCTCTTGCCTGCCCATAAAGACTGACCAACGATTCAATCATTCCGTTGAGACCCCCGGCTTTGGACACGGCGATGACCGCGAACGCAAGGGTACCCAGCATAGCGATAGAAAACTGCACGATATCGGTGGCGATAACGCTCCTCAGCCCGCCTGTGGTGGAGTAAAGTGTCGTGAAAGCCAGGATGGCCAGGATACTTATGATGTTGTTGGTAGTAGCTACGTATATGTCCAATCCCGTTGTTCCGGACGCCAGGGAAACACCAACAGTTTTGACCCATCCATAAATGAGGTCGTACATGCCCGAGGGGAGCCATTCATGCCAGAACAGGAAAGTCTCCGATATTCGGGTTGCCGCCACCAGCACCATGGCCATGACGGTGCAGTTAATCACGGTTCCGTAATAGATGGCTTTCAGCGCCCTCAGGGTCAGGACACCCTTTCCGCTGTAGCGGATTTCAGTGAACTCTGCGTCCGTCAGCACCATGGCACGCCGCCAGGCCCGGCCGAGAACGAAGCCCATCATCAGGAAGGCCAGGGCGTAAATCCAGAGTCGCCACAGCATGAAAATGCCACCTACGGCAATGAGTCCCGTCACCAGAAGGGGAGTATCCGCCGCGTATTGCGTGGCAGCCATACTGAAGCCCGCTTTCCACCCGGCGATCGTCCGTCCCGCGAGAAAATACTCCGTAAGGTTCCTGGAAGCCTTTGATTTGGCCCGGAAACCGGCGCTGATACTGTAAGCCACAAAGGCTAGAACGATAAAGAGGTCAATCATACGTTTCTGAATGTTTCAACTGTGGAAGTGCGAAAGATGAGAAAAATGGGACTGAATAGCGACCCCGATTCCCCCTACCCGGGTCGCAGTGATGCCACCTTCAGTCTGGAGGAGAGCTCATCCACCTGTTCCTCAATCAGTCTGTGGGGAGAGTCAAGGCCTTCAAGGCGGTCCAGGATTGTGGAGGCCTTTTCAAGGTCTCCCGACCGGACCCAGTTGGCGGCGGCGTTGATCTCGTTCTGCTGAGCCTCGAACGGGAATTCGGCCATGGAGGAGGCACGTTGAAACAATCGAGCAGCCTCAGCATACCGTTCCTCCGATTCCGCAATGCCCGCAAGAATCTGTACGGATGCAGTGAGAAGAGATTCACTCTTCCCCTTCTCTCCGTATTTCCTGAGTAACCTCTCCGCTTCTCCGAAATTGTCTATCGAAAGGTGCGCCTTCCCCATGTGGAAAAGAGCCTCACTCGCCTCCCGAGACCTGGGATACTCGGCAATGAGGAGATCAAAATCGTCTACCGCTCCTGAGTAATCCCCACCGTCATAGCTTACCTGACCCCTCGCAAGGAGTTCACTTGCGGCTCTCTGGTCGGAACGGTTCCAGGCCGATCCTACAAGAATGACGATAATCGATACAAGAACCACGCCCAACAAGGCCAGGAGACGGATTCTGTTCCTTTCCAAGAACTTCTGGGCTGAATAGAGCGCTTCAAGAAGTGGATCACGCTTGATGTCGCGCTTGGTTATTTTCTTTTTTGGCCTGAGCATATTTTGGGCTATCTCTAATCTACGAGATTCTTGTTTTCCGTGCTACTGGACAAAATCGGTCATGAGATGTGAACTACAATCTTTCCCATGCTTTGGCGCGACTCCATCAATCTGTGGGCTTTCCACATATCCTCAAACTGAAATGTATGTCCCACTACGGGACGGATTTCATGTTTGGACACGAAAGCCATGAGTTCGTCCCAGGTACGTATGAGGAGACGGCGATTTGGAAACAGGTAACCCAGATGGAAGGCCATCACACCGTATGAATTCCGGGCCATATTCGATATGGAGGCTCTTGGTAAATCCTTCCAGGTCCTTATCCATGAAACGGGATTCCATTTTTTCAGATCAAAACTCGCGAAACCGGCAACGACGATCCGCCCAAATGGACGAAGTACCTTCACACTCTTCCGGAAAACCTCACCTCCCACCGTTTCTAACACAACGTCCACACCACCGTTCCCGGTATGCTGTTTCAATTCTTCTTCAAAGTCGCCCTTTACGTAATTGAAGGCACCGTCGACATTGAGACTGGATAGCAGTTCGAGTTTTCTCTCACTGCTCGCGGTACCGTAGACCTTGCAGCCGTAGTTCTTGGAAAGCTGAACCGCTGCCGTACCCACTCCACCGGCTGCCGCATGAATGAGTACGGTATCCGATTCCCGCACGAGTGCCATTTTGAAAAGACTTATCCATGCCGTCAGGTAATTCACAGCAAAGGCCGCGTTTTCTTCGGATGAGAATGCTTCCACCGCGGGCAGGACCTGTGTCTCCTGAACAACGATCCTCTCCGCGTACGAGCCGTATTGTGTACCCACAATTACCCTTTCGCCCACATGACGGTGAGTTACATTCTGTCCCAACTCGTCGATTTCTCCGTAAGCCTCCATTCCCGGAACATAAGGGAGTTTCGGTGCCCAGCCGTAGAGTCCCCTTCTCGAAAGCGTCTCCGCGTAGTTAAGTCCGATTGTGTGGACTTTCACGCGTACCTCCCCGGAAGCGGGATGTGGGTCCGGTACTGATGTCACTTTCAGGACATCCGGTTTGCCGTGTTTGGAGAGAACTATGGCGTTCAAGATTCTTGTCTCCTAGTTGCCGGTTAGCAGTTTCACGGCTTACGTTTGACGTTCGACGTTGGAAGCCTCATTTAGCTCTGACCCGATCCCTCTGCGTTTCCATCTTCGCTTCGCTACGATGGATAAATAACGAAGAGTAAACGAGCTTACGCCTCGTCCGTCTTCATTTCATTACGACGGATAAATAGTGCAATGTAGAGGTGTACCCCGGACCCGATTCGAACGGGCGACCTAGCGCTTAGGAGGCGCTTGCTCTATCCAACTGAGCTACCGGGGCTCAGTTGCAAGATAAAAGATAAATGATAAAAGATAAAAGAGTAAAGATTATGAAAGATACGGGAATCCGGTAGCGAAGTTGCCTGTCCCGCCAAAGGCGGTGGCCTGTCCCGACGTTTTGTGTCGGGGAGCCAAGAACCAAGTATTAAGGATCAAGTATCAAGGATCAAGTAACAAGGATCAAGTATCAAGTAACCAGTCTTACGCATTACGAATTACGAATCCCGCCTACATTCCATTACGGCGGGCAGGCACCTATCATTTCTCCAATTCTCCATTTACCCTCCTCCGCAGGAGACCCTACGGGTCAAAGGAGTTCCTACGGAACATCTCTCCATTAATCCATTTTTCATTAATCAATTATCAATAGTCAATAATCAATTGATCTCACGCATTACGAATTACGTCGGAGCGCAGTTGAGCGCGGTTGAGCAAAGCGAAATCCCGCCTGCTTGTCCCGCCAAAGGCGGTGGCCTGTCCCGCCACGCTCCAACAGTTGGCAGTCAGCTTTCAGCCGTCAGCGCGAATCACTTTTCGCTCTTCACCCGGCGGATTAGTTCGAGCGTGCCGTAGTTCTCTAAGTCCTTGTAAATCTTCTGATAATATTCGTCCGGTTTTTTGTGTTTCCTTTCAAGGTTCATACACGTTTCCCGAGGAGTCGAATTCTCAAATTCTCCATCCAGATACGCCTGAATGACCACCTTCTCATCTTCGCCAAGATGGTTGTAGTTCCAGGAGCCTTCCATGCTCTCCTGCTCAGCTTCC
>JAZGBI010000035.1 GCA_036476315.1 Candidatus Neomarinimicrobiota bacterium
ACAGGACCCTCTCCAACTGGCGGGAGGGGTGTACGGTCTCAGATTGCGGTATGATTTTCAGAACAATTCAAACATATGGCTTTGGGGTTTGTACGGAAATAAAGACACCAAAGGATTAGAAGTCATACCAACAGAAGAGGAATCGCCTGAATACGGAGGTAGATTTCAATATCCCGTCGGGAACGGGGAGATGGCCATCACAACCCACAGTCGCGCGATCGATATCTCCGGCGAACGTATATCCGAGAAAAGAATAGCTCTGGATGGAGTCTGGGACGCAGGAATTGGAGTCTTGTTTGAATCGGCATTGATAAAAACAGATATGAAAGATTCCGAGCTCAGTTGGCAATCGTTCCTGACTCTCGGGATGGACTACACCTTTGGAATCGGAAATGGATTGACTGTGCTGTATGAACATCTTCTGTTCACCGTTGATGATACACCGTTCGGCACGGCTACGAAGAGAAACATGTCCGGATTGATGATACTCTATCCACTGGCATTGATGGATCAGCTATCCTATTTCAGTTTTTATGATTGGAATGATAATCTACCGTACCACTACCTGAGTTGGCAGCGGAATTATGATTCCTGGATATTTCACGTAAGTGTTTTTGGGAGCAGAGCAAATACCGGATCGGCCGAAGAAGGTCAGTCAATGACAAGCTTTGGCAGAAAAGGTATCCAACTAATGATCATCTTCAATCACTGATATGACCAGTAATACGGGGAAAAAACAATGAAGAACTCCGCACTTATCACGGTAAAAGATCTGGTGAAGACATTTCCAATGGGGAAGCGTGCATTCACGGCGCTGAAAGATGTCAGTTTGACGTTTAACGCCGGTGAATTTGCAGGAATTGTTGGTCCCAGCGGGTCGGGGAAAACCACCCTGTTGAATATTCTAGGATCCCTGGATGTTCCTACCCGGGGAGAAGCCGTTGTTTTAGGGCAGTCCGTCAGTGGGCTCACCCCGAAAGAAGCGGCTGACCTGAGAAATAATCATTTGGGGTTTATATTCCAAACCTACAACCTGTTGCCAGTGTACACCGTTTATGAAAATGTGGAATTGCCCCTTCTGCTCTTGAAGATGCCTGCCGCTGAACGGAAACAAACGGTACTGCAATCGCTGGAGTGGTTGGGCTTAGCAGACAAGCTGAAGTCGCGACCATCGCAACTTTCAGGAGGAGAATGTCAACGGGTGTCCATTGCCCGCGCCATGGTAAAAGTTCCAAAAATTGTCCTGGCCGATGAACCCACCGCCAATCTGGATGCCAAGAATTCTCATCACATTCTGCAAACCATGGAAAAGCTGAACCGGGATTTGGACACCACATTCATTTTCGCCACCCACGATGAAAAAGTGATCCAGTATTTGCGGCGTAAGATCAGCCTGGATGACGGGCAGGTGGTGAGTGATGAAACCATAACCGGTAAGTAAAGGGAGGCATCATGTTATTAGCATTAAAATTAGCATATCGAAATCTCATGGGCGCGAAATTACGCACCTGGTTGAATGTTTTCGTTTTATCGCTTTCCTTTGTGGTGATCATCTGGCAGAAGGGATTCATAAACGGCTGGGATCAGCAGGCGCGGCGCGATACCATTGAATGGGAAATCGGCGGCGGACAATACTGGCAGGAAAATTATGATCCCTATGATCCATTCACACTTGACGATAGCCATGCCCGGTTATCCGACGCCACGGAACGGACCGTTGCCGAAGGAAAACTAACGCCGATTCTCATATCACAGGCCACAATGTATCCGGAGGGACGCATTCAAAATATCTTGCTGAAGGGCATCGATCCCGGTCAGCAGATCATAGAATTACCATCATCCAATCTGGTAACGGAAAACGATGAAATTCCAGCCATGATCGGCACACGCAACGCAAAAAACAGTAAACTGGCAATCGGTGATTATGTAACCGTGCGCTGGCGTGATGCCAATGGAACCTTTGATGCTGCGGAAGTCCGGATCACCCATATTTTCAAAACTAACGTACCGACGCTGGATGTGGGTGTTCTCTGGATTCCCCTGGAAAAGCACCAGGAAATGATGAATCTGGAGGGCGAAGCAACCATCCTGGTTACCGCTAAGGAGACCGGTTTCGACGCGTCGATTGCTGGCTGGGATTTTAAGGATCATTATTTCCTGTTGACCGAAATACGGGAGATGATTGAAATGAAATCCATCGGCGGATACGTATTATTTGTGATCCTGATGTCTCTAGCCATGCTGGCCATTTTCGATACCCAGGTCCTGTCAATTTTCCGGCGCCAGAAGGAAATAGGTACCCACATTGCGCTGGGGATGACCCAGCGGCAGGTCATTGCCCTGTTCACGGTGGAAGGTGCCATGCACTCGGTACTGGCAGCTATTCTGGCAGCGGTTTACGGTTTTCCGTTGCTGGCTTATCAAGCTTCTGTCGGGTGGACCATGCCGGGTGGAGTAGATGATTATGGATTGACCATTGCGGATACGATCTACCCCGCATACAGCGTGGGCCTGGTACTTGGCACCACCCTGATCGTATTGATTACCACAACGATTGTCAGTTTTCTGCCGACCCGCCGCATTTCCAAAATGAAGCCAACCGATGCAATCAGGGGGAAAATACACTGATAAAATTTCTGGTAAACGGGCTGTTGCGTGACCGTCAGCGTAGCCTTATTCCGATCCTGATTGTTGCCATTGGCGTCTGGATCACCGTTTTCTTGCATGCCTACATAGAAGGCGTCTTCAATGATTTGCTTGATTCCACTGCCCGTTTTTCAACCGGGCACGTGAAGGTGATGAGCAGGGCTTATGCTGAAAATGAGAATCAGAAACCCAATGACCTGGCTCTACTTGGCGTGGACCAAATCACAGCTGACCTGCAACAGCAGTATCCGGAAATGACCTGGTCGAAACGGATCCAGTTCGGCGGTCTGCTCGATATTCCCGATGAAACCGGTGAAACACGTTCCCAGGGACCGGTATTCGGAATGGGCGTCGATCTGTTATCACCCGGCAGCAGTGAGATTGCGATCCTGAATATTGAAAAAGCCATCGTCAGCGGACGGCTGCCACAGAATCCCGGCGAGATTCTGATCAGCGATGAACTGGCACGGAGGCTTGAAGTGCAACCGGGCGAAACGGCCACCCTGCTCACTTCCACCATGTATGGCAGCATGACAGTGTACAATTTCACTGTGGTTGGCACGATTCGCTTTGGAGTTTTGGCCATGGACCGCGGTGCCATGATTGCGGACATAACCGACATTGAGCAGGCTCTGGACATGGTGGATGCTTCCGGGGAAATCCTGGGTTATCTGGAAAACAGGATCTACGATGATGAAAAGGCAGCCGTGATTGTAGACCGGTTTAATGCTTACCACTCGGGAGTGGAGGATGAGTTTGCGCCGGTAATGGGTAAACTGAAAGAATTAAGCAATCTGGGTGAATATCTGGCCATGGGAGAAAATTATTCCGGAATACTAATCTCCATCTTTGTCCTGGTAATGTCCATCGTTCTTTGGAATGTCGGCCTGCTGGGTGGATTACGCCGCTACGGAGAAGTGGGTCTCCGCCTGGCCGTTGGTGAGCATAAAGGACACGTGTATCGTTCCATGATTTATGAATCTGTATTTGTTGGATTGGTGGGTTCTGTTTTTGGAACCGCACTTGGATTGGGATCTGCCTATTGGCTACAGACCCAGGGGCTGGATATCAGTTCAATGTTAAAAAACGTGAATATGATGTTTCCTGCAGTTATCCGCGCTGAAATCACCAGCGAAACCTATTATATCGGTTTTTTCCCGGGTCTGTTTTCAATGGTTTTGGGCACCGCTCTGTCCGGGATTGGGATATATAAACGCCAGACAGCTCAACTGTTTAAAGAACTGGAAGTCTGATCATGGTGTCAGGAATTCATACAATATTAAAGGATTCATTATGAAGAATATCTTTATGGTATTGATGGGTATTTTGCCGGTACTAGGATGGGGCCAGACCCCCACTGGTGCTGAAATCCTGCAAAAGATCGATGAGAATACCATCGCCGGCAACCGTTCAGCCACGAGCACCATGATTGTTCATGGCCGTCGCAGTGATCGTACCATGACTCTTAAATCCTGGATTGAGGGATCGGACAAATCCTTCAGTGAGTATTTAGCGCCAGCCCGTGAAAAGGGAACCAAGATGCTGAAATTAGGTGACCAGTTATGGATGTACTCACCGCAGTCGGACCGTATTATCCGGATTGCCGGTCACATGCTGCGCCAATCCATGATGGGCTCTGATTTTTCCTACGAAGATATGATGGAGGATCGTAGCCTTACCGATACCTACAGCGCCGGAGTCCTGGGATCAGAATCCTTTCTTGACCGGGATTGCTGGGTGTTGGAACTGACAGCCATCGTTGATGATGTGGCCTATTATTCCCGGAAAATCTGGGTGGATAAAGAAAGGATGGTGCCTCTAAAGGAAGACCGTTTTGCCAAGAGCGGGAAATTGTTGAAAACCACCGAGATCAATGAAGTGTTTAAAGTCGGTGAACGGTGGTATCCCAAAAAGATGATCCTCAAGGATGTGCTATCAAAAGGGAAGGGTACGGAATTCATCATCGAATCGATCGAGTTTGATGTGAATATCCCGGATCATGTTTTTTCCAAGGCTTCTCTCAGAAAGTGACGACTTGCCGTCTCTCCGTTTTACCTGACTCCCGTTGGGTCCCAACTGGTTCTTAGTTCTTCGTGAAAGGAATCAAGAAACTCCATATCCTCGGGCAGGATCGAGAAGTCGAAAACATGAGCGTTTTCGCGAATCCTCTCCTTCGTGGATGATTTCGGTATGACCACGGTCCCCTTTTGCAATCCCCACCTGATGAGTATCTGTGCCGGTGTTTTGGAGTATTTCTCAGCTATCCCTATCAGTTTCTGATCTTTCAACTTCCGGCCTTTGGTCAGAGGAGCGTATGCTTCCAACAGGATGTCGTGGGATCTGCAGAACTCCAGAAGGTCTTTCTGATATAGATAGGGATGAAACTCCACCTGGTTCACGGCCGGCACGGTTGAGGAATATCCGAGAAGTTCCTCGAGGTGCCCAATGGTGTAGTTACTCACACCGATTGACCGGCATTTTCCCTCACGTTGAAGCGTTTCCATGGCCCTCCACGTTTCCCGTCGCAGGTCTTCCACGGGCCAGTGGATGAGGTAGAGATCAACGTAGGAAAGTCCGAGTTCCTTGAGACTCTTCCCACATGCGTTCAGGGTAGACTCGTAACCGTGATCGGAATTCCACAGTTTTGTAGTGATGAACACTTCCTCTCTCGGAATATCACTTTGGCGGAGAGCCTCGCCCACCTCTTTTTCATTTCCATACATTCTTGCCGTGTCGATCAACCGGTAGCCGGTACGTAGGGCCTCAAGCACCGCTTCCCGGGTCTTCCTACTTCTTCCTGCCTGGTAGGTGCCTAGGCCGAAGATGGGTACCTGAATGCCATTGTTCAGCGTCAGCTTCGCGGTGAGGGATATCTCATTCATAGTTGGAGACCTCCGAAGATTCAATCCAAAGCTGAATTTATGAAAATGTCACCAATTTATCGTTGACTTAAAACACGATGTTGGCTATCTTAGAACTAAGAGTCTTAAATCTTAAATGCTTCTAAACAAGTCCACCGAACATGCTATCCGTCTTGTCCTCTACCTGACCCGGTTCCAGAACGGCAACTTCAGGCGCATCAGGGAAATCGCCGAAGAGTGCGGTGTTTCCTACTTCCAGCTTGGCAAGGTTGCTCAATCTCTGATCAAAGCGGGCATCCTTGAATCCTATACAGGCCCCCACGGAGGGGTTAGACTCACAAAGGGCCGTTCTGAAACACGACTGTACGATATTCTGGAAGCAGTTGAGGGGACAGACATTTTCGAGAGGTGTGTCTTAGGATTTCAAGAATGTGGTGACGTTAATCCCTGTCCGGTTCATGATCATTGGAAGAAAGCAAGATCGGTCATATCGCAGTTGTTCAAGGAGCGGACGGTGGAAGAATTCGTCGATGAAGAATTCGTCGAATTTGACTCTCGGGTGTTTTCACCGAAGCATTAGGAATTACTCTTTGAGACTAACAAGAAAGATCTGCTTGAGCCCTTGCAGGATAGGATTTAGACATTTTTAATGGGAGTGTGTTAATATGAAATCGGACAAACATTTCACGATTACTATCTTCAGTTTGTTTGCAGTCATTTTGACAATAATTACGCTGGGGAGTGCACAGGTAACCGGAGTGACGAGTGGTGGTGAAAACCTCTACACGAAACATTGTTTGATCTGCCACGGTGACAAAGGGTTGGGAGATGGCCCCGCTGCTCGTTTCCTCGACCCCAAGCCACGTGATTTCACGAGCGGCGTTTTCAAGATTCGTTCCACGCCTTCTTTGCCCACGGACGAAGATATTTTCCGAACGCTTACCCGCGGCATACCCGGAACCCTGATGCCCTCATTTGTGGACCTGACCGGAGAAGAGAGATGGGACCTGGTGGCATATGTAAAAAGTTTCTCCGAGGCGTTCCAGAGTGAGACGCCAACACCGATTTCATTCCCGGATCCTCCTCCCGAAACAGAAGAGCTTCTTGCGTTGGGAGAGAAACTCTACAATGAGGCAGGGTGCGTGGCATGTCACGGACAATTTGGGAAGGGAGATGGTCCAGCTGCGAAGACCCTTCAAGATGAGTGGGGGAACCCCATTATTCCATATGATTTTACAGTTCCCGGCAGAATGAAGGGGGGTTCGACAGTGAATGATGTCTATAGGTCATTTTCTGTCGGGATTGGTGGTACCCCTATGCCGGCGTATGGAGAAATCTACAGTGAGGAACAGAATTGGGCACTCTCCTACTATGCCCTGTCGCTTGCGGAGGAAGAATTTCTGGAGGAGTTCCCGTTGTTGGGTAATTCCATTACGGGCAGGGATCTGTTTACGGGCATCACTCCCTTGGAAAACGGTGGCTCGCCCTGTATCGCCTGCCACAGTGTCACAGGGATTGGCGCTCTTGGCGGTGGTGTCATGGGGCCCGACCTGACTCGCACCCACAACAAGTTTGGCGAGTACGGGATCGCTACCATATTGACTGCTTTCCCTTTCCCGGTGATGAATCCTCTTTTTAGCGAGAATCTTTTGACAGAACAAGAACAGGTTGACCTCGCTGCCTTCTTACAGGAGACTGTGGCAAGGCGTCCTACCCAGGCGATTGGTCGACTGGTCATGATGGCCGGGAGCGGAACAGTGATCCTGTTTCTCCTGGCCAATCTCCCCTGGCGTCGTCGCCTGACCGAGGTGCGCAGGCCAATGGTGAAACGGAAATCCTGATTGATAAGTGGGCGAGTAGCCAATTTGCCCAACAGTGGAGGTTAAGAATATGGGCTGGATTCAAGATTTAGTCGATCCCAAGAAACGCCAGTGGGAGGAATTTTACCGCAATCGCTGGCAGCATGATAACGTCGTGCGCAGCACGCATGGAGTCAACTGTACCGGCGGATGTTCCTGGCAGGTATATGTCAAGGACGGTATTATTACATGGGAGATGCAGCAGACAGACTATCCCTTGTTGGAGTCACATCTACCGCCCTACGAACCGCGTGGTTGTCAGCGCGGGATTGCTGCCTCATGGTATGTCTACAGTCCTATTCGCGTGAAATATCCATATATGCGTGGCGCCTTGATGGACTTCTGGCGCAAAGCAAAGGCGGAACACGCGGACCCTGTCGAGGCCTGGGCTTCGATCGTGGAAGATGACAAGAAACGGACGCGTTTCCAGCGGGCACGCGGTAAAGGCGGCTTCCGCCGCTCCGGTTGGGATGAGGTGCTGGAGCTCATTTCCGCCTCTCTTCTCTACACCGCAAAAAAGTATGGGCCGGATCGTGTCTTTGGCTTCTCTCCGATCCCTGCCATGTCATACCTATCCTATGCCGGCGGCTCGCGTTTCCTGCAGCTCTTTGGCGGGGTGAACATGAGTTTCTATGACTGGTATGCTGATCTTCCCAACGCCTTCCCGGAAATGTGGGGCGACCAGACGGACGTCGCCGAGAGCGCCGATTGGTACAACTCGAAATTCATCGTCGCGACGGGCTCAAATCTGAACATGACACGCACGCCTGACGTTCATTTTATTTCCGAAGCGCGCCACGAGGGGGCCAAGTTTGTTGTGATTGCTCCGGATTTCAACCAGGTCGCCAAGTATGCCGACTGGTGGATTCCGGTTCAGGTCGGTCAGGATACAGCCTTGTGGATGGCGGTCAATCATGTTATTCTTAAGGAATTTTATGCAGATCGCCAGGTGCCTTATTTTATTGACTACATAAAGCGCTACACGGACTCGCCTTTCCTGGTGCAAATAACTCCAGGGGATGAAGGCTATCAGCCGGGTCAGTTCCTGCACGCTAAACGTTTGGCGCGCTACCAGGAGGTGGAGAATGGCGATTGGAAACAACTAGTAATCGACCGGAAGAGCGGTGAGCCGCGTATGCCAAAAGGCACGGTAGGCTTTCGCTGGCAAAAGGAAAAGGGCCATTGGAATTTGAAGATGGAAGACGGTCTGGATGATAGCCCAATCGATCCGGTTGTAAGTTTCCTGGATAAAAACGATGAGGTGGTTCAGGTCGCGTTCCACGAATTTGCCGAACACAAAACCTCCCTCCGCGGCGTGCCGATCAGGTATGTGGAAACTTCCGAGGGACGAGTGGCGGTGACGACTGTTCTTGATTTGCTGATGGCCCAGTTTGGTGTGAGCCGCGGTCTGGAGGGCGACTATCCAGCAGACTATGACGATGAAGCACCATATACTCCAGCCTGGCAGGAACAATATACCCACATTGGCCGCGACACGATCATCCGTCTGGCGCGAGAGTTTGCCGGTAATGCTGAGGCGACCAAGGGTCGCTCGATGGTCATCATCGGTGCCAGCATCAACCACTGGTACAACAACAACCTGTCTTATCGTGCGCCCCAGACCGCCCTGGTTCTTTGCGGCTGTTGCGGCGTCAACGGTGGTGGGATGAACCATTACGTGGGTCAGGAGAAACTCACACTGGTCGCCCCCTGGACCAGCCTGGCATTGGCCCTGGATTGGTCGAAACCACCTCGCCTGCAGCAAACCCCTATCTGGCACTATGTTCAGAGTGACCAGTGGCGCTACGAAGGTGACTTCACTGATTACGCCCCAATTCCTCCTAAAACCCGTTGGGCCAAAGGACATGCCGTGGACCTGACGGCAATGGCGGTGCGTCTGGGATGGATGCCTTTCTTTCCGCAATTCGATCGCAATCCTATGGAGTTGGTGCGCCAGGCTCAGGCCGCCGGAGCGAAAACCGACGAGGAAATCAAGCAGTGGGTGGTGAAACAATTAAAAAATGATGAAGTCCGCTTTGCTGTGGATGATCCGGACGCACCTGAAAACTGGCCGCGCGTCTGGATCATCTGGCGCGGTAACGCTATTCAGTCGAGCGCCAAGGGACATGAGTTCTTCTTGCGCCACTACCTGGGCACGCATGACAATCTCATCGCCGAAGAACATGCCAAAGATAAGGTAAAGACAGTCACTTTCCGTGAACCAGCCCCGCGCGGCAAGATGGACCTGGTGGTAGACATCAACTTTCGCATGGATTCCTCCGCCTTGTATTCTGACATTATTCTTCCTACTGCTTTCTGGTACGAGAAAAACGATCTCAATACCACTGATCTGCACTCCTTTGTCCACCCATTGGGACAGGCTGTGCCGCCGGTGTGGGAAGCAAAGACAGATTGGGAAATCTTCAAGGCTTTTTCAAAGAAGGTGAGCGAAATATCATCTTCCGTATTTTCGGAACCCGTCAAAGATCTGGTGACAACGCCGCTTAATCACGACACTCCCGACGAAATTGCCCAGACCGAGCCGCGTGACTGGCGTGCCGGTGAATGCGAGCCGATTCCGGGGAAGACCATGCCCCATCTGAACGTCGTCGAAAGAGATTACAGCAACCTGTATAATAAATTTATCTCCTTTGGCAGAAAGGTACGCGAGGATGGTATCTCCGGCCATGGCAATGTTATTCCTATTGCTAAGTTCTACGATGAGCTGCTGGAGAATCCTGTGGGAGGCTCACCGGATCCTCACCATATGCGTTGTGTGGAATGGAACGGCCAGAAATATCCTTCCGTAGAAGATGCCCTGGACGGGTCAAATCTGTTGCTGCACCTGGCGCCGGAAACCAACGGTGAAGTGGCCTATGCCGGATTTAAAGCCCAAGAAGAGCGGGTGGGCCTGCCCCTGGCCGATATGGCCGAGAATGTTCGTGACGTGCGCATGACCTTTCATGACATCACCCGCCAGGTACGGCGCACGCTCATAAGCCCCTGCTGGTCGGGTATGGTGAACGACGGACGGGCCTATTCAGCCTGGTGTATGAATGTGGAACGCTTGATTCCGTGGCGTACGCTGACCGGACGCCAGCAACTGTACCAGGACCATCTCTACTACCTGGATTTTGGTGAGCACTTGCCTACTTTTAAGACCAAACTCGATCCCAAAAAGACCGGGGACATCGTTCTCAGCGAAGTGGATGATCAGTGCCTTGTGCTTAATTACATCACGCCTCATGGCAAATGGAATATTCACTCCACCTATAAAGATAACCTCCGCATGCTGACCTTATCGCGTGGTATGGACCCTCTCTGGATTAACGACAAGGATGCCGATAAGATCGGAATACAGGACAACGACTGGGTGGAGGTTTACAACGACAATGGTGTGGTCGTGACCCGTGCTAACGTTAGCTCTCGCGTTCAGCCGGGGATGTGCTTGTATTATCATGCAGTTGAGCGGACGATCTATATCCCCAAGTCCCAGGTTCGCGGAGGGCGGCGCGCAGGCGGGCATAACAGCCTGACTCGCACCCGTATTAACCCGCTCTTAGTCGCGGGCGGATATGCCCAGTTTACCTATGGATTCAACTATTGGGGGCCCATAGGTATCTTTACTCGCGATACGTATTGCGTGGTTCGCAAGTTAGAGAAGCTTGAGTGGTGAACATAGACTCTAGTATGATCAAGAAAAGGAGATAGCAAAATGGATATTCGTGCACAAGTATCAATGGTCTTTCACCTGGACAAGTGCATTGGTTGCCACACTTGCAGCGTCGCCTGCAAAAACATCTGGACCGATCGTAAAGGTACCGAATACATGTGGTGGAACAATGTGGAGACCAAGCCGGGCACTGGATACCCAACTTTGTGGGAAGATCAGGAAAAATACAAAGGTGGTTTCGAGAAAAAGCAAGACGAGTTACGTTTGAAACTCCATGGTAAGGCAGGTGGACTCGCAAACATCTTTTATAATCCCTATCTTCCTACAATTGATGATTACTATGAGCCATGGACCTATGAGTATGAGAATCTCTTCAGTGCCCCGGAAGGTGATGACCAACCTACAGCTCGAGCCATATCCCTGATCACCGGCAAGCATATGGAGATAGAGGCCGGACCAAACTGGGATGATGATCTGGGCGGCTCACCGATCTATGCAGAAAATGATCCGAACTTAAAAAATGTTACTGAAGAGGAACAACTGGAGCTGGATGAACTGAAGCGGATGGTCTTTTTCTATCTGCCCCGCATCTGCAACCACTGTTTGAATCCCGGTTGCGTGGCTGCCTGCCCGGCCAGCGCCATCTACAAGCGCGGCGAGGACGGTATCGTGCTCATCCGGCAGGATAAGTGTCGCGCGTGGCGTATGTGCATCTCAGGTTGTCCTTATAAAAAGCCTTATTTTAACTGGGGAACAGGCAAATCGGAAAAGTGTATTCTCTGTTACCCGCGTCTGGAGAGCGGTCAAGCGCCGGCATGCTTTCATGCCTGCGTTGGACGCATCCGTTACCTGGGTATCCTGCTCTATGATGCGGATCGCATCAAAGCGGCGGCCTCGGTGCCGGATAAAGATCTGGTGGAAGCCCAGCGAGCGATGATTCAAGACCCGTTTGATCCCGAGGTTGTCGCCTCCGCCAAGGCCAATGGCCTGGATGACAAGATGATCGATGCGGCCCAGAATTCGCCTGCATATAAGTTTGTCAAACAGTGGCAACTGGCCCTGCCACTCCACCCTGATTTTCGTACCCTGCCGATGCTTTTCTATGTGCCGCCAATGCTGCCGGTGTTGGCGAGAGTGAAGGATGAGCGTTACGAGATCGAGGGTGCGGATAGTGAAGGGTTGACGCCTCTACTCAGTTCACTTGAACGGGCAAGGATCCCTTTGCGATATTTGGCCAGTCTATTGTCGGCGGGAAATGAGGAAATTGTTTCTGATGTCTATCATAAACTCATTGCCGTGCGGATCTATAAGCGTTCACAAACGGTGAAAGATGTGCCTGAAAAGCAGGTGAAACAGGCTCTGGCCCAAGGAAACACCAGTCCAGAGGAAGCCGAGGCAATCTTCCGCCTGACTTCGCTACCCACATTTGAAGAACGATTCGTAATTCCTCCAATGGCGCGCGAAATGGCAATCGAGACAACGACGGAACCCGACAAACACAAGCCTGAGACCGGCTTCGGCTCTCGTAAGGCCGCTGAGCGGAGGTGGTAACAATGGTTGAAGAGATTGCTGAACAGAATGTATTCCGGCTGTTCGCTGACCTTCTGGAATACCCCCGACCTGGTTTAAGGGAGTCTGTACGCGAATGCGAGGCATTGATCGCATCAAAGGACGCAGAAACCGGAGCGCTGTTGGGTAAGTTCCGCACCTTTGTGAAGGAATCGTCGTTGGAGAAAATGCAGGAGGTCTACACAACAACCTTTGATCTGGGCGCAACCTACCACCCATACGTGGGCTATCACCTGTTGGGCGAAAGTTACAAGCGCAGTGCCTTTCTGCTGGAGCTAAAAGAACGTTTTCGAGCCGAGGGTTTCACCGCGGAAGAAAAAGAGCTGCCGGACCATCTGGCGGTCCTGCTGCGTTTCATGTCGGTCTGCCACAACGAGGAGACAACAGAGGAGCTCGCCCGCGAGGGTTTATTGCCTGTGCTCAAGAAAATGCTTAAAGAAAATAAGCAAGCTGACCGTTCCGACAATGATAGCGTAAACCATGAGTTCAAGAGCGAGGAAGAAAAGGAGAAGCGACAAACCGGTCCGTACAGGAATGTACTCCAGGCACTGAGGTTTGTACTCCAACAACAATATCCAATGATGGAGAAGGAGGAAGAGATCCATGTTTGATCATCTGTTGTTTGCAGTTTTTCCGTATATAGCAATCACATTAGCCGTGGTGGTGGGAGTTTATCGCTATATGACCGATCGTTTCTCCTATTCCAGCTTCTCATCTCAATTTCTGGAGAACCGTCAATTGTTCTGGGGTTCTGTGCCGTGGCACTACGGAATTCTGATCATCCTGCTTGCCCATCTTCTGGCGGCACTGTTTCCCCATACCTGGGCAACTCTTATCGCAGCCCCGGTACGCCTTTACATTCTTGAAGTTACCGGACTGGCGTTAGCTCTCCTGACTTTAATAGGATTGGGATTGCTTATACTGCGGCGCCTGAGAAATGCCCGAATTTTAGCCGTTACTTCCCCAATGGACTGGGTTCTGCTTACGGTCCTACTTGTGCAGGTGGCCTTGGGCTTCTGGGTCGCTCTCTTTTACCGTTGGGGATCAGATTGGTACCTGCATACGGCTGTTCCCTGGTTGGTCTCACTGTTCAAGCTCAATCCACAAATACAATACGTAACCGCCTTGCCCTTCGTGGTGAAGCTGCACATGTTAGGGGGATTTGTTATCGTTGGACTCATTCCTTTTACCCGCTTAGTTCACATTTTCACAGTGCCTGTTGGCTATCTGTGGCGACCATTTCAAGTGGTGATCTGGAATCGGCGTGCCCGGGAAGGCCAAGAGAAACAGGCATAGTCCGGGTTCCTACGAACCGACCCGTTCTATGATCTGAAATCGACGAACAAGGAGTAAGAACGGTACCACCCTTAAAAGGCACTCCCAACCGCGCGTTGGCTGGAGCGACGATGGGATTCTTCATCGGGTTTGCCGCTGTAGCCCTTTTTGGCCCGGCGGCCGTGCGGTTCAAGGAGGTGATGAACCTGAGCACCACCGAGGTAGCTTTCCTGGTGGCCATGCCATCCCTTACCGGCTCGCTTTTGCGCATTCCTTTCTCAGCATGGGTGGATACGACAGGTGGACGCAAGCCTTTCTTGGTGCTCCTCGCCCTCTCTATCATCGGGATGGCCGGTTTGTCCCTGGTAGTCAATACCCTCTATCCCGATCGGCTTGATAAGGGCCTATATCCACTGGTTCTCATCCTTGGCGGGCTGTGCGGCTGCGGCATCGCCATCTTTTCCGTTGGCGTCAGTCAGGTCTCCTACTGGTTTCCCCGTGCCCGCCAGGGCCGTTCCCTAGCACTCTACGCCGGGATCGGCAATCTGGCGCCCGGCATCTTCTCCCTACTGCTCCCGATCGCGCTTATGGCATGGGGCCTGTCCGGATCTTACTTGGCCTGGCTGTTCCTGTTAGCCGTCGGCACGGTGATTTACGGGTTGACCGGACGTAATGCGTGGTATTTCCAGCTGCGGCAGCAGAAAATCTCTACGGCTGAGGCCCGTCGGCTGGCAGCCGAGCATGGGCAGGAGCTCTTTCCGTCCGGCAGCATCGTCGCCGGTCTGAAAACATCTGCCCGCAAGTGGCGGACCTGGGTACTGGTCATGATGTATTTCACCACCTTTGGCGGCTTTGTGGCCCTTACGGCTTGGTTGCCTACTTACTGGAGTTCCTATTTCGCCGTCACAGCTGTGACTGCAGGGGCACTGACGGGTGTCTATTCGATTCTCGCCTCGGGCGTCCGGATCTTGGGTGGTGTGCTATCGGACGAACTGGAGAAGGGGGGGGAAAACACGGCCATTCTGGCCCTGTTGATCACGCTGAATGGGGCCGTGCTGATGACCATGACCGATCAGTTCCAGGTAGCGGTCCCGGGTGTACTCCTCATGGCCATCGGGATGGGGATCTGCAACGCGGCTATTTTCAAGATGGTGCCCCAGGAGGTACCCGAGGCAGTCGGGGGCGCTGCGGGGTGGGTAGGCGGCCTCGGCGCCTTTGGCGGGTTCGTCATCCCACCCATCATGGGATTCGCCGTTCGACAGCATGGCCAGATGGGATACCCTTTGGGGTTTATCACCTTTGTCGTTCTGGCAATGCTCTCCTTGTCGCTAGTTTGGGTGCTGAAATACACACGAGCCATATCCGGCGGGGAAACAGGGAGTGTCGCGCTGGTAGACAGTGGCAGCACACTTCGACACCACAGTTCCGTCGAGGCAAGTGAAGTTCAGACATATCGAGTCATCATAGACACCAGCCGTTGCTTTGAAGGCGCAGCGAGCGGCAGGAACCCTCCGTGTGATCAGTGCGTGAGGGCTTGTCCGGAAGTTTTCGAAAAACAACATGCCAGCGCTCTCGCCCGGGTCCGGCGGGACGCAGAGCCTGGACGCCACCTGCCAGCGGTGCGGGAGGCGGCACGGCGCTGTCCGACGAATGCAATCCTCCTGGTGGAACTGGCACCCGCAAAATCATCAAATTCCGGAGACAGCGGCGATTCCTCGGCTGTAGCTTAAGACTAACGTCAGCAATTCGAGAAACAACGCACATCTTTCCCCAGTCATGGTGCGTAGAAACGCTCCTGCCTGAAAGGGAGTCTTGTTAAGCTGCCCTGGTTATAGTGAAAAGACAGGCTAAAGACCTATCTCCCGCTTACTTTGCAATGGTTATGGCCACTGGTATCGTATCCATTGCGGCCAAACTGATGGGGATGAGATTTATCTCCGATGCTCTGTTCTACTTGAACATTGTGGCCTATCTGACACTGTGGCTGTTGACAATCCTGCGTGTCATTTGGTACCCACGGGAATTCTTTAGCGACCTGGCTGACCATCTGCACGGCCCCGGATTTTTCACCACCGTGGCCGCAACATCAATTCTTGGCAGCCAGTTCATATTGGTTCACGAAAACTATCCGATTGCCTTGTTTTTGTGGGTTCTTGCCATCGTCCTGTGGGTGGTCTCAACCTATGCAATTTTCACCATCCTTACTGTCAAAGAAAACAAGCCTTCCCTCGCAGACGGAATCACAGGAGCGTGGCTAACAGCCGTCGTTGCCACCCAGTCTGTGGCCATTCTCAGTGCCCTCCTGGCTTCCCACTTCAAACAACCCGTCAGGCTCGAGTTGAATTTCTTCGCGCTATCCATGTGGCTTTGGGGCGGAATGCTGTACATCTGGATGATTTCTCTAATCTTCTACCGATATACCTTCTTCAAGTTCTATCCCAGCGACCTGGCACCCCCTTATTGGATCAACATGGGCGCCATGGCTATCTCCACCCTGGAGGGAGCGCAGTTGATTATGAATACCCCCGATGCCTGGTTTCTTCGATCGCTTCTCCCGTTTCTCAAGGGCTTCACTGTGTTCTACTGGGCGACCGGGACATGGTGGATTCCTATGCTCTTCATCCTGGCTATCTGGAGACACGTATACAAGCGGTACCCTCTTCGGTACGATCCCCTGTACTGGGGGGCGGTTTTCCCTCAAGGGATGTACACGGTTTGCACATTCCAGATGGCCTATGCTATGGAATTGGATTTCCTGAATGTGATTCCCCGCTACTTCATCTATGTGGCCCTCCTAACTTGGCTGGCTGCCTTTGGCGGGTTAATTCATCGGCTGATAAGCTATCGAGCCGTTTCCCAAGAAGCCGAGGTGTCAAGATGAACTCTGTTCGTGAATTTATGAGTAATGATCACGATCGGCTGGATGGACTGTTTCGGGAGTTTAGCGAGCTTTGGGGGGGAAGAAGCAGTCCCGGGCAAAAACCCTTTTCCGCCAGTTCAAAACGGGATTGGAGCGGCACATAGCATGGGAGGAACACATCCTGTTTCCAGGCTTTGAAGACAAAACGGGCATGAATGGGACTGGCCCCACTGAAGTGATGCGAGCCGAACACCGCCACATAAAGCAATTCCTGGAAAGGATCCATGAACATCTGGGAAAAGACGATATAACGGAGGTTCAGCCCCTTTAGGAAAAGCTTATCCAACTCCTCGCTGATCACAACCAGAAAGAGGAGCAGATATTGTATCCCTGGATTGACAAGTTTCTCACTGAAAGCGAGATCGCTCACCTCTATAAAGAGATGCAGTCGTTGTCAGCTGAAGAAGATAAACCGTCAGGTCAATGATCAAGGCCAAACGAGTTTACGAAGAACCTGATGATGAAGACGGATTCCGGATACTGGTGGACAGACTGTGGCCCAGAGGGATGAGTCAATAGAAGGCCAGAATCGATCTCTGGCTAAGGGAGGTGGCTCCGAGTGTTGAATTGCGGAAGTGGTTCAAGCATGAATCATCGAAATCTAGGTATGTATACTACCTGTACCTTCCAGTTAGCTATGGCTACCGGATTATCATTCCTGCTCTTCATACCTCGTTACTTTATTTACCTGGCTTTGCTGGCTTGGTTGGTCACTTTTGTCGCGCTGTTTTACAGGCTCACGAGGAGTATAGTGGTTGCCCTGATGCCGGAGAAGACCTGATGTACACGGATACGATTGATTATCTGGCGAATCTTGCCGCCAGCAGGGTGGCGTTATTAAAACGAAACCCGGTTGGCTTTTTCATTGGCTCGATGATGGCGGGAGCATATGTCGGCTTCGGAATCATCCTCATCTTCGTTGTCGGCTCAGCCGCTGACCCTGCCTATCAGAAGCTCATCATGGGGGGCAGTTTTGGGATTGCTCTTACCCTGGTCGTTTTCGCCGGGTCCGAA
>JAZGBI010000036.1 GCA_036476315.1 Candidatus Neomarinimicrobiota bacterium
AACTGACCCAGTCGCGCCGCCTCAACACCGAAATCAACCTTCTTGACCGGAGAATGGATCGAATCCAGAGGAATGTACGAGATGTCCAGGTCTTCGTCCATATTCTCGTCAGCCGGAACGTACCCGCGGCCAGGTTTCACTCTCATTTCCATTTTGAGACGTGCCTTATCATTGACGGTGGCAATAAAGATGTCCGGATCCAGGATTTCCACATCCGGATCGGGCTTGATATCCCCGGACTTGAGATCACCTTCACCTGTCGACTCCAGATAGAGCGTCTTGGGGTGATTGACATTCAGTGTGATTGGAATCTTCTTCAAATTCATGATCACGTCGGTGACATCCTCCCGTACCGCGGGAATGGATGAAAATTCATGGAGAATCCCGTCGATTTTCACTGCCGTGATGGCTGCGCCTTCGATAGACGAGAGTAAAACTCTGCGCATCGCATTTCCAATGGTCGTACCAAATCCTCGCTCAAAAGGCTGGGCTTGGAAATGCGCGAAGGTCGGGGTAGCGGTCTTGGGATCACTAAAAAGTCTTTTGGGTCTTTGAAAAGCTGCCATTTATACTCTCCGATGTTGGTCTGCCTTGCTGGACGGACTGTTGGTGTTACTTGGAATAGAGCTCGACGATCAGTGACTCCTCTATAGGCATACTGATGTCTTCGTGCCGAGGTAATTCGAGCACCTGGCCCTTGAAATTCTCACTGTCGAGGTTTAGCCAGCCGGGAATATTACGCCCCGCCATCTCCTCGATATTACTGAGAATCAATACATTCTCCTGGCTTTTCTTACGGATGGAGATCTCCACTCCCTTGGATACCAGATAGGAAGGGATATTCACTTTACGGCCATCCAGCAGGACGTGGCCGTGCCGCACCCACTGGCGAGCCTGGCTTCTGGAACTGGCGAATCCAAGACGGTACACCACATTATCCAACCGACGTTCCAGCAACTGCATCAGGAGTTCGCCGGTAATTCCTTTCTTACGAGCGGCCTTCTTGAAGTAATTCCGAAATTGCCTCTCCAGGACCCCATACATCCGTTTCACTTTCTGTTTTTCGCGAAGTTGTAACCCGTAGCCCATCATCTTTCTCCGAAAACGGCCACGGCGCCCCTGCTCACCCGGCACGAAGTTTCGTTGCTCGATGGCGCACTTCTCTCCGAAACATCGCTGTCCCTTCAGGAACAACTTCATCCCTTCACGTCTACACAATCTACAAACAGGCCCTGTATATCTTGCCAAACTAGAACTCCTGACTCCTGGTTCCTGACTCCTTCTGTCTCATTTACACCCGGCGTCGTTTGGGAGGCCGGCACCCATTATGAGGAATCGGAGTAACGTCCTTAATGGAACGGACTTCCAACCCCGCCGCCTGCAACGACCGAATGGCCGATTCACGTCCGGCACCGGGTCCTTTGACCTTCACGTCGCAATATTTCATACGGTACTGGTCACGGGCGGTCACCGCGGCCGAGTGAGCCGCTTGAGAGGCCGCAAAAGGAGTACTCTTGCGACTTCCACGGAATCCCCGTGCCCCTGAGCTACAACTACTGAGCACATTTCCCTCCAAATCAGTGATGGTGATCTGGGTGTTATTAAAGGTTGCCTTAATGCAGGCCAAACCGTGAATAACCGTCTTTTTTTCCTTCTTCTTGGTTGATTTCTTCTTGGCTGTTTTCTTCTTGGCCATAATCGTGGGCTTCTCCTTCTTTCCTACTTCCGCCTTCTGTGAATTCCAGCCTTACGCGGCCCTTTTCGAGTGCGAGCATTGGTATGGGTTCTCTGACCTCGAGCGGGAAGCCCTCGACGATGACGCGACCCCCGATAACAGTTGATATCCATCAATCGCTTGATATTCAGCTGCACCTCTTTGCGAAGATCACCTTCAACCCTTCCCTCATCCTGAATAATCTTGCGAATGCGCCCTGCTTCCTCTTCGGTCAGTTTCTCGATCAACGTATCGACGTTGACCTCGGCCTGATTCAAGATCGCGGTGGCACGGGATTTCCCAATCCCATAGATATAAGTCAAGGCGATCTGGGCCCGCTTCTTATCGGGAATATTCACTCCTTCTATCCGCATAGAACCTCCGAATAACCGGTTGTTGGCGTAGGGAATAGAAGAAAGAGAAAAGAAAATACAAAATAGGGTGAAAGGGTTAAAGTGTCCATAATGTTCATCCCTGACGCTGCTTGTGCTTAGGGACAGGACAGATCACCCGCACAACCCCCTTGCGTCGAATCACTCTGCACTTGGGACAGATTTTCTTGACCGAAGCCCGAACTTTCATTTTCTCTACGCGCTAAGCGAACGCTCGCTCAGCTCCTCCAGTTCACTTAAGATCCATGGTCCGTTTTCCGTTACGGCCACAGAATGCTCGAAGTGGGCGCTACAGCCACCATCGGCAGTGACCGCTGTCCACTTATCCTCCAACACCTTGACCCCGGGGCCCTGGCTGTTCACCATGGGTTCAATGGCCAGCACCATTCCCTCAACCAATCTCGGTCCCTGGCCCGGTTTTCCGTAGTTCGGCACTTGAGGTTCCTCATGCAAAGACGCACCAATACCGTGTCCCACGAACTCCCGGACCACCGAAAATCCGTGACCTTCCACGAAAGTCTGGACGGCGGAAGAAATGTCCGATACCCGATTCCCCACAGTAACCTGTTCGATTCCCTTGTACAGCGACTCCTTCGTTACTTCCAGGAGATGCTTCAAGTCGTCGGAAACCTCTCCTACCGGGAAGGTCCAAGCCGAGTCTCCACAAAATCCCTTATAGTGCACGCCCACGTCCAACCCGATGATGTCCCCTTCCTTCAGAGGTTCATCGTTGGGAATTCCATGAACGATCTGATCGTTCACCGAGGCACACAGGACCGCCGGATAGCCGTGATAACCCTTAAAGGCGGGGCGGGCTCCCATTTTGAGGATCAACTCTTCGGAGGCCGAGTCCAATTCGATGGTCGTTGCACCTGGTTTGACCAGGGTCCCCAAATGGTTCAACACCCGGGCTACAATCAAGTTGGCCTCTCTCATCTTCTGAAGTTCTTCCTTCCCCTTACAAATAATCATGCCGATGTTCGACCCGCATCCACCTGCGGACTCACGGCCGAACTGTCCTGGCCTGTGAGATGGGCCGAAATCCGTTCAAACACCGTTTCAGTATCCAGATTTCCATCCACTTCAAAATAGCAGCCCTTATTCGAATAAAAATCAGTTAACGGTTTCGTCTGCTCGCGATACACTTGTAGACGTCTCTGAATAACGTCCGGAAAATCATCCGGGCGTTGGATTAACTTTGCTCCGCAAGTGTCACAGACGCCCTCCTGCCGAGGAGGCGAGAAATTAACGTTGCTGATTCTACCACACTCCGAGCACTGCCTGCGCCCCGACAACCTCTTGATCACAACCTCTTCATCCACTCGAATATTGATCACCCAGATGGGCGTCTCTCCTGCAATCTCTTCCAAGATTTCGGCCTGAGCAAGATTGCGAGGGAACCCGTCCAAAATAAAGCCTGTCGAGTCCCTGAAATCGGTCATGTATTCACGGACCACCTCAGCCACCAGCTCGTCTGAAACCAGTTCTCCTCGTTCCATGCTTTCGCGGGCCTGGTTTCCCAGCAGCGTATCCTCTCCTGCCTTCTGTCGAAGAGCCTCACCTGTCGATAAGTGTTTCATCCGAAACTCCCGGACCAATCT
>JAZGBI010000037.1 GCA_036476315.1 Candidatus Neomarinimicrobiota bacterium
TGGCTTCGCTTTCGTATATTATCCTTAGCTATATCTTGCTCGTTGTCGCGTTCATCGACCTGGATCATCTTGTTGTTCCTAACGGGATTATTGTTTTCGGTATCGTCGCCGGAATGATTCTTCTTTCCGTAAACGGGTTGTCGATTGGGTGGAACGCCGCGCTGCTTGGGGCGGTTACCGTATCGGGATTTCTATACCTGACCGGCGTTTTGGGTAAGCTGCTTTTCAGAAAACAGAGTATGGGTCTCGGTGATGTGAAATTGGGTGCCCTCATTGGCCTTTTCGTCGGCTGGAAATGGGCCATAGTGTTGCTCTTTCTCACATTCTATATCGCCGCCCTCGTGGGACTGGCAGGCCTGGTGACCAATCGAATGCGGTTTGGCCAGAGAATCCCCTTCGGTCCGTTTCTGTCATTGGGGACCATATCAACTCTGTTCTTCGGAGACTTTATCTGGGATTTCATTATTCTGAAAATCATATTGAGGTAAGGTATGGCAATCAGGTCAAAAAAGCCGCTGGGGCAGATGCTTGTGGAAGGTAACAAGATCTCCAAGGAAGAGCTGGCGAAGGCACTGGAATACCAGAAGGAAGCCGGGACATATTTGGGGAAAGCTCTCATCAACCTGGAAATCATTTCAGAGGAAGAATTCGACGAATTTCTGGGCGAGCAACTGGGAATCCCTCTCATTAATCTGGGAAGTTACGAAGTGTCCAGGGATGCTCTTGAGTTATTGCCGGACAAGGTGGTGAGAAAACACAAGGTGCTACCGTTATTCGAGATAGAGGGAGTGCTTAGTGTGGCCGTATCGGACCCGCTTGACGACAACGCTCTTGATGCCGTCGCCCGGGAAACGGGATTAAACGTGGAACCGGTTCTCGCCCTCTCGACGGATATCGACAGTGCCATCGATGTATACTATGGCATTTCCAAAATAATTGGAGACATAGACACGGACGATTTCGTTCAAGCGAGTGACCAGGTAGCCTTGGAAGAGCTGGCTGACGAAACGAAGATAGTGGCCCTCGTCGACGGTTTGATCAAACAGGCCGTCAAATACTTGGCGAGCGACATTCATATAGAAGCTCGCGAAAACGATATTCGCGTACGATTGAGGATAGATGGAAAGCTGCAAGATTTCCACACTCCTCCCAAGAGCCTCCATCTTCCCCTTCTCTCCCGCCTGAAAATCATGTCGGGGCTTGATATTGCTGAGACACGACGCCCTCAGGATGGCCGGATCCATCTCTCATCAGACGGGAGGAGACTCGATCTGAGATTCTCCACTTTTCCAACCTACTATGGAGAGAAAGCTGTCCTTCGAGTGCTCGACGTTGAAAAAGCCAAGTTGAAATTGGATGAGCTGGGCTTCGAGCCGAATGTTATGAAGACGTATGGGGATCTCATTTCGAGTGGCGAAGGCGTCATTCTTTTTTCCGGTCCCACTGGAAGTGGTAAAACGACGACCCTCTACGCCACTTTGAACACGATTAATTCTCCCACAAAAAACATCGTGACTATCGAGGATCCCATTGAGTACGAGCTTGTCAACATAAACCAGGCACAGGTCAATCGGAAAGCCGGCTTAACCTTTGCAGCCGCACTGAGGTCCATTTTGAGGCAGGATCCCGACATAATCATGGTGGGCGAAATAAGGGACGAGGAGACAGTTGAACTCGCAATACGCGCGGCCCTGACGGGTCACCTGGTGTTCAGCACAATTCACACGAATGACGCCGCGGGTGGATTCGCTCGCCTACGGAACTGGGAAATGGAACCTTTTCTTATCACGTCAACTATCAAGGCGATCATCGCTCAACGTCTCATCAGGAAACTGTGCCTCAAGTGCCGAAAGCCTTATGCCCCGCCCCCAGAGGAATTGAGAAAGTTAGGCCTGGAGGAAAATGGTGAGTATACCTTTTACAAAGCGACAGGTTGCCTCTCCTGCAGGAACGCAGGTTATACTGGCCGGATCGGTCTGTTTGAATTGCTCGTGATGACTCCAACAATCGGACAAATGGTGACGTCGAACGAATCTGCGCAGGAAATACGAAAGGCCGCTGAAAACGAAGGTATGGTAACGCTCTTTCGCGACGGTACGAACAAGGTAGTCCATGGAATTACATCCTTCGACGAGTTTGTCACCACCGTCTCGGCCACTGTGACCCAACTGGACAAGTGAAGAAGCATGTCCGCAGACACGCAGGCCGTCTTCGCCTGCGAGACAAAGTCGCTTCCTGCGTTCATCATCGGCTCTCCAAAGTGCGGTGATGAGTGCTAGGTGGCAGCAGCAAATCGAATGGTAAAGCTAAAAGCCCACCCACGAAGGGTTATTTGCATAGGAAAAAGCAGAAAGTTGGAAAAGACTTGTCGGGAAGCTCTTGATCCTTCAGATTGGGAAGTCCATTGGGCTCAAAACGGGCTCATCGGTCTGGAGGAAATGTCCGTCAATGAATATGAAGTGGCAATTGTGGAC
The DNA here is from genome assembly GCA_036476315.1 of Candidatus Neomarinimicrobiota bacterium. Classification (NCBI taxonomy): domain Bacteria; kingdom Pseudomonadati; phylum Fidelibacterota; species Fidelibacterota bacterium. Next base: position 2,475 of record JAZGBI010000037.1, read on the forward strand.
GATTCACTGCCCCTGCTTACTTCAAGCGAACTGATAAGGCGGATCTCCGACCTGCGACCGGTTCTGCCCGTCCTGGCCGTTGTGGACTCCGATGAGAGAAGAGGTCAGATAATGTCGGATTTCGGATCCGGATTATTCTCCTATCTGGAAAAACCCTTTTCCCTCGAGCGCTTGCGGAAGAGCGTAGAGGAAGCCTACGACTACCGTGAATTCGTCATGTCCCAGAAGAAAGAGATGAGGGCTTTTTTCAACATGACGGGATGTGAGAATATCGTGGGCCGGTCCTCTGCAATGCTGAGGATTTACGAGGTCCTCTTCAGGATTGCGAATACGGATGTAACCGTCGCAATCTACGGTGAGAGCGGTACGGGTAAGGAGCTGGCGGCAAGATTCCTGCATTTCTCAGGGACCCGGGGTGAGAAGCCTTTTGTTGCCGTCAACTGCGCTGCCATTCCGCATGAGCTTTTGGAAAGCGAGCTGTTCGGTCATGAGAAAGGGGCGTTCACAGGGGCGGGGGAACGGAAGAGTGGAAAATTCGAAGTGGCTAACAAGGGAACTCTCTTTCTTGATGAAATTGGAGACATGAGTCTGCCGCTTCAGGCAAAGATACTCAAGGTGATGGAGAGAGGAGAATTCGAACGAGTAGGCGGGACAAAGACAATCGAAGTGGACGTTCGTTTGATCTCTGCGACGAACCAAAATCTTGAAAAAATGATCAAAAATGGGGAATTTCGTGCCGACCTCTACCACAGGATTAATGTATTTCCTATTTTCCTGCCGCCATTGAGTCGCAGACGAGATGACATTCCTCTTCTCTCCTATGATATACTGTCGAAAACGTCCCAACGCCACAGGAAAGAGTCGGTTTATCTCAAAGCTGATGCACTGGAATTCTTGACGAACCGAACCTGGGAAGGAAACGTTCGTGAGTTGGAGCATACGATTGAGAGGGCGGTCCTTATGACAGACAAATCATTTCTGGGGGCCGAAGATTTCCAATTCCCGGAAGTCGAAACCCGGGAGACTTACCAGGAGCCGTCTGCTAGTTCTGAGCACCTTTATCGTGGGCTAAGCCCGGACCGTAAGCCCTTGACATTGAAGGCTGTGGAGAAGGCGGCTATCGAAGGTGCCGTTGAACGCAACAACGGAAATCTGTCAAAAACAGCTTCTGAACTCGGGATCAGTAGAACGACACTTTACAGAAAACTCAAAGAGCACGGTTTGAGTAGGTAATCAGGCTAAGGCTGAGGCCAAGGCGAAGGAAAAACAATAGGCGAAGGCTGAGGCGAAGGAGAAAAGGCCGAGGCTAAGGCTAAGGAGAAGGAAAAGAAAGGATAGGACAAAGACTCTTTTGGTTGAATTTGTGAGTCTGCTAGAAATATCACTGAGGAACTGTCCACAGGATCCATTGGAAATGCTCTTATTCATTCACTGGAATCCTAGCCTCTGCCTTAGCCTCAGCCTATGCCTAAGCCTTTCTAATTGGAGATAATAAGATGGCGACATTTGAATGGATCGCGCGGGGCCCGGAGGGAAAGACCGTTAAGGGTACTCATGACGCAGAAACGGAAGATCAGGTTCTAAGATACCTTTCCACTCAGGAGTTCACACCCATCTCAGTTCGAAAAACAAGGGGATCCATACTGAATAAGAAATTTGACTTTGCGTTGAGTAGGGTCAGGCCCGAAGAAATATACGATTTTACTCGCCAGCTCGCGGTCATGTTGAAGGCCGGTGTACCCATTCACGAGAGCCTCCTTGCCCTTCAGGAACAGACTGAAAGTCAAAAATTGAAACAGGTCATCTCGGACGCGGCTGACAACATCTCAGAAGGAAAAAGTTTTTCAGAATCGCTTGCTGGATACCCCGATGTTTTCAGTCCCATGGTCGTCAATATGGTGAGAGCGGGAGAGAGTGCGGGTGTTGTGGATGACGTCTTGACCAGATTAGCGAGCTTCATCAATCACGACATAAAGGTCAGGAGAGATGTCAAAAAGGCCATCAGATATCCGATCATCGTTCTGACAGGCGTATTCCTGGCCGCTGTGGGTGCCATAACATTCGTACTTCCCCAATTCTCCGGGTTGTATGGCAGATCAAATGTTCGACTTCCATTGCCCACGCGTTTTCTATTGGGGATAAGCGATTTCATTCAGAATTACTGGCTTATAGTTTTTCTGGGGACTGGCCTTATAGTCCTCGCTCTTTCCTGGTATGTCAGAACTGACCGCGGACGACTTTCCCTCCACAGGTTCTACATCAGCATGCCGATCTTCGGAAAAATTTATCACAAGGCGGCTCTGGGGCGGTTTTCCCACGTGCTCGAAACACTGGATAGAAGTGGTGTTCCAATCCTTGAGTCACTGAAAATCTCCGCAAGCACCCTTGGGAACGACGTGATTAGCCGGGAAGTTGATAAGGCTATCGAAAAGGTTGCCCAGGGCCGGTCCATTGCCGTTTCCCTGGGAGAAGGTTCTCACTTCCCGAGACATATGCTAAAGATGATGGAAGTGGGGGAGGCGGCAGGTTCCTTGGACATCATGCTCCATGAGGTGGCCTCATTGTACGATACCGAAGTGGATGAGCTCCTGGGGAAGTTGACCACCATGATCGAACCGATCCTTACCGTAATCATGGGAGCCGTCATCCTAACTCTGGCCCTGGCGATGTTCCTGCCCATGTGGGGTATGTATGAGGCGTTTTAATTGCAAGGCGAAAGCTGAGGCGAAGATAGGACAAAGGAGGCAAAGGCTGAGGCTAAGGCACAGGCGAAGGAAAAGAAATGAAAAAAAGAAAATTCTGCTTGAATCTGGAAGGAATATCACCGTTTTGAACCTTAGCCTTAGCCTAAGCCTTAGCCTATGGCCATGCCTTAGCCCAGGCATAGCGCTAGCGAAAGCCTAATACAGGAGGAAAGAAATGGCTGAATTCAAAGAATGGTTTTTCAAGAGACAGTTGCCGGCATGGGGATATCTCCTGGCCTTGATCGTCCTGGGCGGGATCTTTTTGTGGCTTATCTGGTCGGTCACGGATGTCCTGAAATAGTACAGGGCCATTGTTTTTGTATCATAATGCTACACTCCGCGCTGGATGTGCGAGAAACGCTCGAATGATTTAATTGTATAATTTTTCAACATCTTATGCTCTCCAGTCAATTTGTTGGCATACTATTTGCTGATTGTGAGAGTGTAATGACACTGACAACAAACTAGGGAGAAATGAAAATGCTTAAAAGGATAGCCAAGAACTTCAAGCGGACAGGCGGATTTACGTTGGCGGAACTGGTTGTGACGACTGCCGTGATGGGAACTTTGGCCGCGGTCGCGGTGCCCAGGTTCTCCGATGTGAACGAGATCGCGAAAGAAAGGAAGACGATGGCGAACATCGACAACGTCATGTCAGCGGCTCAGAACTACTACAGCGATATGACGGTAAGAGTTGGTCGGGGAAGGTTTCCAGGTCAAAATAGATTCGATGACCCTGTCGCGGAAACCTCTGTGTTTTATAGCGATGACGACACTTTCAATCATCTGTTCGGTGACAATGTGGTTGATAGTCCTTACGAAGAGGCTCAGTACAGGTTTATGGTTTCGCCGGGAAGTGGAAGTGGCCAAAAGGCTGTTTCTCCCACTATAACCGTCTGGGATGATGAAGATAAGGAAGAGCCGAAAACGCTAATTAAATCCTACACACCGTAAATGTCACTAAGCCTACATCCTTTTAGAGAGAAGGAAGGAGTAAACAATCCTATGAAACTGAAAGACCAGGCGGGTTTCACTCTGATCGAACTCATCATGGTGGTGATTATCCTGGGCATTCTTTCGGCCGTTGCGATTCCGAGATATATGAACATGGTCGCGACAGCGGAGGAAGCCGCTGAGGATGCTGTCATCTCTCAGATCAAGGCCGGTCTCGAAACCTACGCTACTGAGAAACTCATTACTGAAGGACGGCGTGTCTGGCCCACGAATCCTTTCGATGCCCTTGAGACAAAGCCTGATAAATATGAAACAGGTGCTGGCACAGACGCTGACGAGGACGGAGAGTGGACATTCAACACGACCACAGGTAATGTCACGCATCAGCGAAACGACAATACGAGATGGCATTGGGACTTCGATCCCGGGGTTCAAACCGGTGACCAAGCAGGAATCGGGACTCTGGGCAATCGTACGGCGGACGTGGGCACCTAGCCAAAGTGATAGTGTGCTGTAATTTGCTGCGTTTGAGTAACAGGTTGCATGCCTCAGGATCGATCGACTTCCGTCCTGAGGCTTTGTTGTCTCCGTGCCCGAATAACAAGGACAGCGTGACGCGGAGAACATTCGGAACGGAGCCGGGCGCAGTCGGACAACACCAGCAAAGATGAACAGGAAGAAACAATCGACGAGGAATTCCTCCGGTTTTACGTTGGCGGAGCTTGTGATTACCGTCACCATATTGGGTATTCTTGCAGCTGTGGCGCTTCCCAAGTTTAGTGATCTAACTGAGAGGACACAGACGGAACGTAACATCGGGAATATCCATGTCATACGGGAAGCCTTCATGCAGTACTATTTCAAGCAGCATATGAAGGGGAATCCTCACTTCCCTGACCCCCCGGGAGGCGTGGACAATCTCATGACCGAGGAATGGGCTAGTCTCCCCATACCATCTAATCTGACTGAGGTTGTGACACCGGCATCACTTTTTTCTGATGGGAAGGTTCCTCTCAATTCGAATCAGAGCCCCTTTTCCTACTACGTCACGGTCTCGACAAATACCAACGGCGTGCCCTTACACACCATGACTCTGGGTGACCCCGATCCTGACAGCCCCACATACGACGTGGAATTCTCGTTTTCGCTGTAGCATAACTCCCCTAAAGCGTACCAGAGTTGTGCACTCACCCAAAGCTCCAGAGGAGGTCCGTAACGAGGTCGCTCCCAGTCGAAAAGTCATGACAGAGGTTAATAAGCGGTCTGATACCGGGTTTACCTTAATACAGTTGGTCATCTTGACTGTTGTCATAGGTATTTTGTCGGTGGTGGCTGTCCCCATTATTACGGACACACTAGGATCGACCCGAATCTACACCGCTGCTCAAAGGATTGTTTCCGATATTCAGGAAGCTCAGTCCTTCGCCAAAGCCAGCCACGATTCTGTTTGGGTGGTTTTTGATGTGGTGAATGATGAATACTCTTTGTACCGGGGAGAAGACAATGCTGTAAGAGATATTCAGAAACATCCGGTTACAGGTGACGATTGGATCGTCTCATTTCAGGTGGCGCTTTATAGAGGTGTTGACATTACAAGCGCAAGTTTTGGCGGTTCCACAGAACTTCTATTTGACTCGTGGGGCGACGCAACCTCCGGGGGGACAGTAGTCTTGAACAATTCGGTAACAGTGCAGGTTACTGAGCTGACCGGAAGAACAACAATCTCGCCATGACATGAAGAATCGACGAAATTCAAGAGTTTTCGCTCCCGGAAAGATGGTCCCGGAGTCTTTGAAGGATCAATCCGGAGTTTCCCTGATAGAACTTCTTGTTGTGATCGTTCTACTGGGTACGGGTTTCTTCTCGCTGCTTCAGGTCTTAACTTTTAGCTCAGACACGAGGGCAGAAGCCGAGATTCGGTCGGTTCAGGCAACGTTGGCCAGAGATCTAATGAACGAGATCCGGAGTAAGCGATTCGATGAGTACCTGACGGAACTGTGGAGCAGCGTGCTCGGGCCTGAGGAAGCCGGCTATGCAGAATTTGACGACGTAGATGACTTTCACGGCTGGACAGAATCTGCGGTTCCAGAGTTTTCTCCTTACTCGCGATCAGTGGAGGTGGTCTATGTGGACACGGCTGGAGGCCTTAAGTCGCCTGTGGGTGCACCCACCGATTACAAACTTGTTACAGTCACAGTGGGACACAGGTCCCTTTCTCCTGTGATAGATTCACTGGTGGTCACACCAGGCATCCCTTCTCCTGGGATCAGTTCTCCATTCTGCATGGCGGGGGGTTTAGTCTTGGAGAACCTGACAACTGGGACCACCCACACATTCTATGGACCTTTTCCAAAACGTCAGATGACGTTTACTGTAGACGGTGGAGCGGGAATATTTGTTGTCGATTGCAGCACGTGCCTTGCGGTGGGTGACGTAAGTGGGCAGCTTAGAGTTGCTGGTTTTGACGATCCCAGCGGTCAAATTGTCACCGCTTGTGGAGGTCCTTAGCAGTTCTATCTGACGGGTGTCCATGACTTACAATACTCCAATGACCAAATTTAGTCAGAGAAAGAATCTCGCATGCGGATTCACTTTGATGGAGCTCGTAATTGTGATCATTGCATTTGGCATTATTGGTGTTATATCCGTTGCTATCCTCCGATCGGCTGGTGACGTATACTGGGGGATCACTAACCGAAAGGCCGTGGTGATTACCAACCAAACTGCTCTATCGCGTATGGTCCGTGAGATTTCACTTCAACTGGACAGGAGTCGTCTGGAATATGCCTCGGACGATCAGCTTCAACTCGTAACCCCACGGCTTCACACCTTAACGTATTCCATAGGTGGTGCTCAAATCAGCCTTTCGAAGAATGAGAATCCATCTCGCGTGCTGGCCGATCATATAGTTTTAGCCAATACTTCATTCGGCTACCGAGACTCTTTCGGTAACATTCTCAACGCGTTCCCGTTATCTTCTGCCGACAGACAAAAAGTATGGACAATTGATCTTGAAGTTGAAACAGGGCTCGACACGGATACTCTGGCGCTGAAGTCCACGATATTTCCCGAGAATCTGAGGTATGGTCAAAGAATGCCATATCATGATTAGAAAACTCAAAAGAACTTTGCGCTATTTCTCTGAAGGCCGAGATGGGATGGCGCTGATGGCCTCGACCCTGGCCATCTTCGTTGTGCTCATTCTGTTGGCCACTACCATCGTCCCCTTAATGATTGGTGAGCGGAGGATGGCTGCAAACGTTGTTGTTGAATCGAAAGCCAGTCACATTGCTCATACGGGGCTTGAGAGAGCCATTCAGCATTACCGCCGTACGAGAGTTCCGCCACAGTTTAGCAGTGTTTCGCACAATACTGGAACTTACATTGTTCGGTCTGACCTTCTGAACGACGAGTCTGGAACGCCGCTGTCCTGGTGTAACTATGTCATGATCAGGAGCAGAGGCAGAGTAGGAGAAAAGGAACTCATTCCTGAGCCCCCGGGCCAAGGGAATTTGAAGTACAAGCGCTGGCGGATAGAAAGGAATATGAGAGTAATTCTCTCCAGCTTCCCCCATGCCTTTCTTTTCTCCTTTTACTCCCAGAATCTCGATAACGGAGTATTGGACGTGGGCGGATCAACTGTTAACGGATCCGTCTATTTTAGAGGAAACATTGACTCCTCAATTCCCATTTCTCAGGACGTCTATACCCCCGGAGGTTTCTCCGCGGTCACGGGATCCGTTACCTATCACTCTGACCCTCAACCTCCATTTCCCTATCTTGATCAAACGCCATATTTGACACTCCTCGAAACTGCGTCGGGATATCCCTCCGGAGACTATGTTCTGGAGACCCCGAAGGGTAAGCCCGTGTTCCTGGACCTAAAGACCTATGCCGATAACACGCTATATGTCAATGGCAAGGTGAAGTTGACTCAAGTCTCCGTCAAAGGCCCGGGGAGAATTGTCGCAACTGATTCAGTGACGATAATCAGCACCCCATTTCAGAATGATATCATGGTCGTGAGCGGTAATGCCACCCAGATCCAGTCGTCTTTAGACATGGGCTCCGGTGTCTGCGTTGAGGAGGATGGCGTTATCATTTACTCCGGGGGAGAGCTTACCGTTGAAAGCTCCACAGTCTACGGTTTGGGAATCTCCATGGGAAGATTGGTTATGAATTCAGCCAACTGGACAGGAGCGGTTCTTGCGCTCGGCGGGGCGAGTCCCTCGGCTCCCAATCTGGTTCAAGGCTCCACCCTCGTCGGGTCATTAGTGGCTAAGAACAATGTTGACTTCTCAAGTTCCACACTCGTTCGCGGGCCCTTGCCTCTGGCAGAAGGGAAGGACATCGGTCTGGAGCCATATGTCATACCCGGGTCCTGGCTGGAATACTGAATAACCACTTAGTCCAGTGGCCGACCTCGGAGGTATTTCCGTGTTAGCTTGCTTGATGAACAAGAATTGGTTATCTTTTGCGCAAAGAAGGTGCACATGCGACTATGACACGAATTGTCATTTTCCCCGCAACTGCGGCTATTCTATTTGGGCTTCTCCTACTTGTCGCTCCCTCTGTGATAGAGTCCATTGCCCAGCTGGAAAAGGGCAAGAAGACTGCTGACGAGATGATTTTGAAAAACAGAAGAAAATTTGGCGTTGGATTTGCACTTCTGGGTCTGATGGCTCTTTTCTCAGCCTTTATCCCGTAGAACGGATAGCGTTTGGCACCGCATACATGATCCTGTTCCCTATCATCGGAAGTCTCCTGATTCTCTTTGGCGTGTTACTGATGGCTTCTCCCCGGATCATTCTTGGAATCGAGCGCACGGCCGATCGCATTTACGTTGTAGACCAGAAAATATTGAGGCATCGATATGTTTTCGGTGTTCTACTGGTTCTTTCAGCACTTTATATGATCTACGTCTATTTTATTATGTGACACGCTCTTCCCGTCACGACGGGATCTCCTCGCCTGTCTGCCATAGCACCGGGGCAGACACCTCATGACACCACTCTCCAACCCAGAAGACCTGTTTTTGAAGGAGTATATTCGCGATCAAATGGGTAAGTTTAGGCGATTTTCACTTTCGGCAAAGATCCTATGCTCACACTTGTCACAAACGTCGCACCGGGCAGAACACCCGGCAAGGTACTGTCTGTTTATCTGTCAATTCTGGTCCTAGCCGCCTGTCCCAGTCTGATCAGGTCCGAGAAAAGTGTGCGCTTTGCCGTTATCGGTGATTACGGAAGCGCCAGCCGGTCGGAACAGGATGTTGCCGAACTCGTGAAAAGCTGGCGTCCGGATTTCATAATAACCACAGGTGATAACAACTATCCAAGCGGTGATGCCTTCACCATCGATGCGAACATCGGCCAGTACTATCACGCATACATTTTCCCGTATCTGGGTGGGTACGGTGAGGGAGCCGATACGAATCGTTTCTTCCCCTCACTGGGTACTCACGATTACTACTGTTACGAATGTCCCCAGCCATACCTCGATTATTTCGAGCTTCCAGGAAACGAACGTTACTACGATTTCACCTGGGGACCCGCTCATTTCTTCGCTGTCAACAGTAACGAATTTGAGCCGGACGGAACGGACAGTACGTCAGTTCAGGCTCTCTGGTTGAAGGAGCAGCTTTCTTCCTCCATAAAGAATTTCAGGTTTGTCTATGTGCACCATGCTCCTTATTCATCAGGACCTCACGGTTCCACATTTCGAATGCGGTGGCCTTACCGGAAATGGGGCGTGGACGCGGTCTTCTCCGGACATGATCATGTTTATGAGCGGATCAAACAGGATAACGTACTGTACCTGGTCAACGGCCTGGGCGGCGACAGCAGGTATGCATTCCCCGATTCAATAGAAGGAAGTGAGTTTCGATACAGTCATGACTTTGGTGCAATGCTCGTCGAGGTATCTCCCAAAAGTGCCGTTTTTCGATTCATAAATCGCAACGGAGAGGTCATAGATGCTCACGAGTACGGGAAATACGCCGAACGGTATGACAACGGTCAACTAAAGGCTCAATGGAGGATGAAGGACGGGGACTTCGATGGAATACAGACGCAATGGTATAGAAGTGGCAGGAAAAAGGGGGAGTGGAACTACACGGGCGGTGAGTTGGATGGGAAACAGATTCAGTGGTACGAAAATAGGCGACTAAAACTTGAGCACTACTATCACGATGGCGTGCCAGTGGGAAAATGGACGGAGTGGCACGAGAATGGGTTCGTTAAAGGTGAGTGGTATTTTGAGGGTGGAAAGGAAATCACGCGCCGCTAATCCCGAAACTTCGGGAGAAGTTACGCTAATGGTTGCGGCTTAGTGTTCTAGTGTTCATGTGTTCAAGTGTTTGTGTTTTCTGGTACCTTAACACGTTAACACCTTAATACCTAAACACCTGATTTTTCGTCCCTTCGTGTTCTTCTCCCTCCGGAGGAGACCCTACGGGTCATAGGGACTCCTACGGAGGTGGCGAATCTTATCTCAAGATCCTTTGGAAGATCCTGTGGATCTCAAGATCCTGCGGATAATCCAGACTAGTATTTTCTGTTTCTCCAGATTCTCCAGATTGCGTTGATCATCAGGATTAGCAGGGCCCAGAACCACGTTACGCCTGAGAACAGAGCCTGTTCAAAATAGTATTTGAGAAAATGTTCCACTGTTAGACATCAGGGAATAATCGAGCCAGCCACCGATTCCCATGACGATTGTACTGATTCTGGCTCTTCAAGAAGACGGTTGGACATAAGTTCATTCAAACCTACCGATGCCAGTCATTAATTTACGGTCTGGGATCGGAAATTAGTTCCCAATAGTTTGCGACTGAATCCAACATGCTAGTGAATGTTTCCCAAAAACGCTTTCAAGAACGGGGTCCCTCGAATGACTCGGTAGAAAGGTTTTCCATTTCAACCTATTCAATGGTAAGGACCGGCAATGAAGTGCCAAATGACGGAGAAATCTCAAATCACAAATTCCAAATGACAAACAAATTCCAAATGACAAGTTCCAATGACCAAACTGTTGAAGGTTTTGCCTGTCTTATGAATAGCATCTTTCACATGTTTGGAATTTGGTGCTTGTTATTTATTTGACATTTGGTGCTTGGTCCTTGGTGCTTATTTGAGTTTTGGTGCTTGGAATTTGTGATTTTGTCTTATGTGAGTGTATCGCAAAAGCCTTGCAACAAGCCAACCTTTTCAAGCCTCAGGAATGTGGAGTGAACCATTTCCTGATGGTTCAGCATCATCGGGAGATGATGCACTCCCTATTTCGGTACGATTAGGGTGAAATTCGTAGTTCTCATATAGAGTTGACAAATGGACAAGTGGAACGTAAATTAGATCGATGCGGAGGAAACCCAGTGCCTTCCGACGGCCACTCTTCTTAGCACTGAGTGCCGGTTGCTCAAATTACCCGTCCCACCTCTATCTGTTTGCGTCATACTGACTCCTTTTCGGAGGCTCCTCATCTGAGGCGGCAAAAAAAGCTGACCGCTCATGTTTCAAAGTTGTTATGAGATACTTTCCGCAAGGGGAATGGTCCAACGGTTGCAATAATACTGTATGGTTGGCGGGATAGTCTGTGGAATACTATGAAATGATCGGCCTCAGACGGGAGCCGTTTTCCACCTCGCCAGATCCGGAATACTTGTATCTGTCGGAGCAGCATAAGGAATGCCTTGATCGTCTTGAAATTTCTGTCCGGTTGCGAAGAGGATTGAGTGTTATTATGGGCAGCGTCGGTACGGGAAAAACGTCGTTGAGTCGCAAGCTCATCCGGACATTCCAGAGTGATGGAAAGTACGATTTCTATCTCATTCTCGATCCCAAATTTGATTCAGAATTTGAGTTTCTGGGCCACTTGATCGATCTTTTTCAGGTGGAATCCAGGGGCAATTCTGTACTTGAGTGCAAGGATATTCTTGAGAATTTCTTCCTGAAGCGGGGTCTCGACGAGGATCGAATTATCGTTTTGATCATAGATGAAGGTCAGAATCTTACTCCTGAGTATTTGGAAGCTTTGAGAACATTGCTAAATTTTGAGACTGATGAGTTTAAGTTGCTCCAGCTGGTCATTTTTGCCCAACAGGAGTTCAGGAAGCTGCTCAAAGAGTATAAGAATTTCGGTGACAGGGTATCCACGGGATACGTTTTGAACCCTGTTAATAAAAAGGAAACCAGAGAGCTTATCGAGTTTCGCCTCGTAAAAAGCGGATATGAGGGAAATCCCAAACTCTTCACTCAAGGAGCCATAGAGCAGATCTACAACTATACACAGGGGTATCCCAGGCGAATTATCACTTTGTGCCACAACCTGCTCGTTGAAATGATTATGTCGCAATCGAAGTCGGTAGGAAAGAGCCTGGTCGTTTCTGCCATAAGAAAAGAACGCACGTGGAATGCCTAAAGATAAGAAGGATAAAAAGGAAGCTGCAGCGAATAAACTCCTGAAGGTCCTCAGGGATCGGGATGTTGAGGCGGAAACGGAAAAGACACCTCCTCCAGAGTCACCTACCGCGGAAGTCACCCCGGAACATCTCAAGGAGGACGATGCTGAAGAATTGATCGGCGTTGGCCGACCTCGGGTCGAGGAGGAGCCGTTCCCCGATCAATCGATCGATCCTGTTTCGTCCTGGGATAGGACACCTGAAGAAGATGTCTCCATAGGTACTGTTCCCCCCAACAGGGTAACTTCCCGGACAAAAAAGGAAGGAATTTCTGCCATACTCCACGAGATAATACGATATGTCAACTGTGATAAGGTTGTGACCGGCGTTTTGGTCGAGGGGGGGATGTTTGCAGTGGCGAGTGTCGAGGATCAGAAGGGAACGAAGCGGCTCGTGGACTTTGCAGCTACTCAAATGGATCCGGATTTGGTTCTGGGGGGCGATGACGAGAGACAGCAGGCCGGAGCCGAAATTGTGGGGAAGCTTCTGTCAGAAAAGAACAACAAGCAAAAGTCCTTCTTCACACTCAAGGAAGAATTATCTCTACCGGGGAAAGTCGTATCCTGTTTTCCTGAGGCTGTTTCAGTGGTGAAAGATGTGGAGTTACCCAGCGTCGGCAAGAAAGAGCTGGCAGACGCGATTGAATGGAACGCGAAGAAGGATCTTCCCTTTGCTGAGGAGAAACTAATCATTGACCACATCAAACAGCCGGAAAACGGGGCCGCGGAAACAGGTGGGGGGCACAACCTTGTGGGTGTTTCCAGCGAAGAGTCCATAAACGACTCAGTTCAAGTCATGATCGACACAGTAGGAGTCCCGAGAAAAATCGCTCCTGCTGCTTATGCGGCCTGGAGCGCCTTTGTCTGGAATTACCCTGAATTTTCAAAAGACGACACCATCGTCATTCACATAGGAGAGACCAAAACTGTTGTTCTATTCATTAGTGGCAAACTGCTTCGCTTTGTGCGGGAAATTCAGCTTGGTGGGATTGATTTTTCGAAGGCGATACCGGCTGAAATTACGCTCGGGAGCGACCGCGTCGTCGTAACGCCAAGGATGGCAGAGAAGTTGAGACAGGAATTTGAGATTCCCACCGGAAGAACACAGGGTTCAGACGAGGATGAGGCAAGGGATTCACAGCTGATGCCCCACTTTCGGAACACGCTGGAAAGATTTGTTGGAGCCATGACAAGGGCATTCAATGTCCATCGCAAGGAATTCCCCATGAACAGGGTCAAGAGGATCTTCCTGACGGGATCCGGCGCCGCCCTCGGAAACCTCTCATCCTACCTGAGCGAGGCTCTCGGCAAGAAAGTCCTGCTGCTTGATCCGGTTAGAATGCTCCTGGGAAAGGAGCTTCTCGATGATGGGGGCAACGATAACATGAATAGCCTTCATCTCAGCATTCCCATTGGACTGGCTCTGAACATTCACAGGGGCATAAACCTGCTTCCGAAAAGACTACGGCGCGAAGAGCTATTCCTGATTGTCAATCATGTGGGGCGAAAAGTACTCATCGCCTTGTTCGTTCTCTTTCTGAGCCTTTCCGGAATGACCCAGCTTGACCTTCTCGGTACACGAACTCAACTGGATATCCAGGAAAAGGTTGAGTCTCAGCTAACACCCATCAAGCATCGATATGACACACTGATTCAGGAACTGACAGAGATGGGAGGTTACGGCGGCATGGTTGAATCCGACAGGAGATTCCATGAAAAGGAAGTGGCGATTCTAAAGATGCTGAGCAATGTCACCCCCAGAGAGATTTTCCTGACCTACCTCGGTTTTCGCGAAGGATGGGTGGTTTCGGAAAGCAGGCGCGTGGGTCGAGCAACGGTCACCGATACGGAAATAGAGGCGTCAGACGAAGATTTCATCAGAATGGAGGGCCTGGTGGCGACCAATCCTGCCCTGCAGGAAGCATTTCTGGGGAATTATATTGCCACTCTTGAATCAAACGGACTGTTCGCGAATATTTCAATTGTGGATAAACGCCAGGATCTAAAACAGAGGACAGAAGGACTATCCTTTGTCTTGAAGTGTCAGCTATGAAAATGCCGAAGATCTCCCTCAATTTGACGAATCTCAGGGAGCAGAAGAAATTTATTGTCACGGTCTCCGTGACGAGCGTAATACTCCTTGTCTGGCTGCTGGCAATTCAATTACCGCTGACCAGGAATTATCATCAAGCCAGGTCAAAGCTGGAAGGCCTGGAAGTATCCAACACCGAAATTCGTGCCCTGCAGTCAAGACTCGGTGTACTCGTTGAACAGAGAAACAAGTCGGTGAAAAACTATGCGGAAATTCTCAGAATGATTCCTGGGTCGGAAGGAGTTTCACAATCTGTGAGTGCTGTTTCTGTGCTCGCATCTGAACACAATCTCAGGATGGAGATGTTTAATCCTTCAGCCGTTTCAATCGAGTCAGAAAAGTTCGTTCCCGTCGGCGAACTAAGTAACGTGTTGGTGGAAAAATATCCCATTGACGTTTCTTTGGAAGGTGATTACCGGGACTTTGGCTTCTTTTTGGACGATCTGAAGAAGCTGCCCTATCTGTACACGGTTAAGAATCTGATAATTCAACCGACGATAACCGGCAATGCTCTTAAGCTGGACATGGTGATTTATGCCTATTTGCAGCGTGAGGTGGGCTAAGGGATGTTGACCACTCGTGTGAAGTTTCTCGCCGGTGTACTCGCTCTCTCCGTGTTGTTTCTTATTTATGATACCTTTCAGCGAAGTTCTGCAAAACCGAAATCTGCAACACCCCAATCACAGGTATCGATGCCAGAGGTAGCTCCTCCGGAGAGCCCCGAGTCGGGCACGCGGAGAAACGTGATTCCTTCCAGTGCGAGAGTATTTGCTGGCGGTATGAATCCCTTGGAAGGCTGGGGAAGAAATCCGTTTCTCAAACCGGTGGCTGCAGACATGACCAAACCGGTTGCGGAGGCGATTACCGAAAAGCTTGCGGCTTTGCCACCTGAGATGACTTTCACGGTTCCCGAGCTAACGGTATCAGCTATCACGTGGGCGTCCGGACAGGCGAAGGCTCTGATCAATGGTAGGATTCTCGGGGTGGGGGACGTGATAGAAGGGATGTTGATCATGGATATAGAGGAGGCCAGTGTTACCTTTCGGGGCGGTGGAAAAACCCTGACTCTTGAGGTGGGAACCTGAGATGAGTGATCAACCTACGGCCTGGTTAACGCGGGCAATTCTACCGATAATCTCAACCATGTTGATGGCCAATCCATCAGATAATCGAGCGGAACAGCCTGTTGGGGGTCGTCAGGGAGGCGAGACCGGTAATCCCACCGGTCGCATTGAGATTGGCGAGATAGACCCTCTTGACCAGCTGTTCTCTATTGACATGGTTGAGGCTGATCTTACTGAAATTCTCAGGCTGATCGGTGAGCAGGCCGGTCTCAATATCATAGTGAGTTCCGAGGTTCAGGCAACCGTTACGGCTAATTTGGACAACGTCACGGTGCGCTCTGCGCTCGATGTAATCCTGAAAACAAACGGGTTTAACTATTTCTTTCAGGAGAACATAATTGTTGTTAAGCCAGCGGGAACTGAAATGGTGGGAGAACTTGAGACCGAAATATTCAAGCTCGACTATATCAATTCGGAAGACCTGAGCCTTCCGCTTGCATCCGTTCTCACCCCCCGCGGCAAACTGGAAAGCTTCAAGAGAATTGTTGGAAAAGGCGGTGAGTCGAAGGCCGGTCCCTCCAATGTGGCTGTCGTCTCAGACGTTCATGAGAACTTCCCTCGGATTCGGAGCTTGATAAAGGAGCTTGATGTGGCTGTGCCTCAGGTGAATGTGGCCGTGAAATTCATTGAGACCACGCTAGACACATCCGAGGAGATGGGAATAAACTGGAGTCCGTCTCCCCTTAGTCTCGGACCACCCGATACGCTCCTTGGGACTCGAGGATTTCCCCTGAAATTGAACAATTTCACCATGGCAACACTCAACCCGATCCAACTCACTTCCGCACTGAATTTCCTGAGGGGACGAGGAAAATCGAAGCTGCTTTCAAGCCCTCAAATCACAACGCTCGATAATCAAGAGGCGGAGTTCGAAGTCGTAACAACCGTTCTTATTGAAAGACTTCAGCTGCAGACAGGGTCCCCATCCCGCGCGGGCGGAGCGGCTGCGGGTGGCACTGGTGCTCAAGGGTTCGGTGGTGCCATCCCGTTCGTGAGCCTCGAGGAAAAGGACATCGGCATCAAAATGACGGTCACGCCGAGAGTGAATGAAGGTGGCTTTGTGACTATGGTGATTCAGGCAACAGTGGAAGCTCTTCTTTCCTCCGCCGAGATCGAAACCGAGAGACCGAAGACATCCAAACGTAGCGCTCAGACTCAGGTGATCGTGGCTGACGGTGAGACTGTCATCATCGGGGGTCTCATGAGCGAAAACAACATAGAGTCAACAAAAAAGGTCCCCATTCTGGGGGACATCCCCGTCCTGGGAGTCCTTTTTAGATCCAAGAAGACAATTACTGAAAAGAGAGAACTTCTTATTTTTATCACTCCGACAATCGTAGGCTAACTTACTTCACACCTCTCTTCCGCTCTCGTCCGGACACCAAAAGGAACCACAGATTACACTGATTTCACCAATTAACACGCGGACAAGGCACCACCTTTGGCGGGACAAGGTGAAGCTGCCCGAAATTCTGAGGAATAGCATTGCACAACTAAATGTTGCTATTTAGTCATTGTGACCTTAGCCTTAGCCTCAGCCTTAGTCCGATGTCCAGCCTTGGCTTATGCCTTAGCCTAAATTGATTACTCAGAGGACATACTTTGGTTAAAAAGAACCGGCCCTCGTTCTTCTATCTGTTTCTTTCGATCAGCATCTCTATCATCTTTGTCGGCGTTTCGTTTTCCAAGATCTACAACAGCTTTGAGCTAAAAATGTTGGATGCAAGATTCAGAATTAGAGGGCCGATTTCCACAAGAACTGACATCGCCACTGTGGATATCGATGTTCGTGCCCTTCAGGAAGAAGGCCGGTTCCAGGATTGGTCCCGTGATAAGCACGAGAGAATCATCAGCTTTGCACACGAGCACGGGGTCAAAATGGTGGCCTTTGATATCTATTTCCCGGAGCGCAGCACCCGGTACATACTGGACAACGATCTCAACCTCCTGGATGAGGATGAGTTCAACAGCGAGACAGTTCGTGGTCTGATGCGGGATTACGACCATGGGATGGCCGTAGCGATGATTGAAGCGGGCAATGTCTATCTTGCTCAGAGCTTCAAGCCCTTGAGTGAGGGACAATACGACGCCCGACCCCGAACTCCATCTCAAGATCGGGCCTTGGAACTCCTGGAACCGTACTACCAAGAACACGCCGATACAATCGGACATTTCCTTTTTGGGTTTTATGATATCGAGCCTCCTATTCCTGACTTTATTTCCGCAAGCAAAGGAATTGCCTATGCTCAAGCTGTAGCGGATGATGATGGAGTTATCCGCCGGTATCCTCTCGTGGCCCAATACGACGGGAGGCTGTTTCCGTCCATGGCACTTCTGATGGCTTGCGACTATTTTGGTGTCGACTTCCGGGCTGTGAAGGTCGTGCCCGGTGATTACGTAGCTATTCCGAGAGGTGGGACAACGGGAAACAGCGGTGAGGCCCTTCGTATCCCCATCTCAAAGGAAGGACATATGTTGGTCAACTGGGCAGGAGATTGGGAAGATGATTTTGAACATTTTCCCTACTCTTTACTGAAGGAGTTCTCTGAGGCTGAACATCCGAACTATGTTCTCTCAGGAATAAAGTCGCTCATCCGGGAAAATCCTCTCCTGGTTCAAAATCCCAAAGCCCTCCTGGAAAAAGCGAAGGCCCTGAAGCTTGGACCGGAGCAGATAGTGAGGGACGCATTCTCAAAGGTCCTGATGGCGAAAAGCGTTGAGACTCTTCTTGAAGATAATCTCTCCATGGAAGTAAAGGACTTCTTTGAGTCTCAGGGTATTTCTCTCGACAAGGTTGCACCGGGGATGATACGCTTCTTTCAGGAGATCAAAACCAACCTCATGATCGAAAAGCTTCTTGCCGAAGATCAACAACTGAGCTATGATACACTCCTGGTCCGACTTAAGCTGGAGGGAGGCGCGCAGCTTAAGAGAAACTTCACCATCATCAGTAATCTTCTCCGAACCCAGGGCACGGCGACCCATCAACACCCTCTTTACTTCTATTCATCGCCCACTGAGTATTCTCTGCAAGGGAAGGCCATTGCTCCCTTTGAGTTCCAGAACAAGATTCTCTTTTACGGTCTCACCGCGACAGGAACTCACGATCTCAATCCTATGCCGTTCAACCCGCGCTACCCGATGGTCGGCCTCCACGCGAACGCCTTGAATACGATCCTCTCCCAGAATTTTATCCGACGGACCCCTAAAGTGTACGAGATTGCCATCATGTTAATAATAGGAATCATCCTGGGGCTACTTGTTCCACGGTTCCAGGCGGTGGTAGGGGCGGTTTCAACGGTCTCTCTTTGGGGTATGTACGCCTCCCTGAATGTGATAGCTTTCTCGAGATCAGCAGTATGGATCGACATTATCGGACCATCACTGATCTTCCTCTTCGGTTATCTTACTATAACCATCTACAACTACATCTCCGAAGAAAAGGACAAGAAGTTTCTCCACGAGACATTCAAGGCTTATCTATCCCCGGATCTTATCGACAAGATGTACGAGGAGAAACAGTCACCTCAATTGGGTGGTGAGGAACGTATTCTGACTGCCATGTTTACGGATATCCAGAGCTTCTCTACAATTGCGGAGGAATTGGGGAGTCCTACCAAGCTTGTGGAATTGCTGAACGATTATCTAACGGCCATGACTGACATCCTGCTTGAGCACGATGGGACGCTCGACAAGTACGAGGGGGACGCGATTATTGCCTTTTTTGGTGCGCCGGTTCCTATGGAAGATCATGCGGAAAAAGCCTTTCAGACGGCATTGGCTATGCAGAGCAGGCTTGTTGATCTTCGGAAAAACTGGTCATCAGAAGGCGAAAGGTGGCCTCAAATCGCAAAAGATATGCTTATGCGGATAGGCCTGAATTCAGGTCCCATTGTCACCGGGAATATGGGTTCCAGAACCAGGATGAATTACACCATGATGGGTGACGCGGTGAATCTGGCGTCACGCCTGGAATCCATCGCCAAGCAATACGGCGTTTTTACCGCCTGCAGCGGCGAAACCCTGAATCTTGCCGGCGAAAGCAGTTTTGTGACGAGGCTCATCGATCGAATCAGGGTGGTGGGGAAGAGTGAGCCGGTGAGTATGTTCGAACTCGTGGGCCTTCGCGGCGAGGTGAATTCGGAAGTAAAGGAAATGCTGGACATGTTCGAGGAGGCGCAGGGATATTATTTTCAGCAGGATTGGAATCAGGCTATTGAATTATTCAAGAAGTGTCTGAATCTGGAGCCATACGAGAATCATCCCTCAACCTCCGTAACTCCTTCCAGGATGTTCATAGACCGGTGCGAGGAATTCATGGAAGTGCCACCTGAAGGGGAGTGGGATGGTGTCTACACTGCTACCTCAAAATAGTATAGCCACATCAATTCATCAGCCACGAAGGAACACGAAGTAACACTAAGAATCTTAAGAGCTTAGAGACAAATGATACTTTTGACTGTCTCGAAATACTTTTGGTGAAAAAATGAATTCAAGTTTTTGTTTTTATACTCTTTGTGTATCTTAGCGTTCTTAGTGGCGAATCTCAAGATCCCGTGGATAATGAAGGTTAGAAGATTCCTGTCCCCAGTTATTGTTTGCCTGATAGCGTTCTTCCAGGGTGTTGCATCTGCCTCGGTTGACTCCCAGGATACAATTTTTGTTGAAGATGAGAGCCTTCGAGGGACGCTTATCCAGTTTGCGGGCGGGGAAAGTGCCTGGGGATTTCTCAACGAAGACACGATTCCTGACCTTGCCCACACCGGCTACTCGGATTCGCTGGGAGGAACGATTGTCTCCATCTATTTCTTCAACGGGGAGGGTGAGATTGACACGATGCAATCTCTAACGGCCGGATTAATAAGCGATCCCGCCGGAGGGTTTGGCAGCATCGCTCTGGGTGATTATGACAATGATGGAGATCTGGATATTCTGGTAACGGGAGGAGCTGCGGCCGTTCTGTTCGAAAATGACTCGACAGGCAGGTTTGTCTCTTCTGTGCTGACTCATTTTCCTTTTCTGGTCTACAGCAAGGGACGATGGATCGACCTGGACAATGACGGTGATCTCGATCTTTTCATCATGGGTCTGGACGCTATTGAGGAGAGACTCGTTACGAAAATCTACTTGAACGGTCCTCTGGGGACCTTTGTGGCTGATGAGACGCAAATCCTGGCCAATCTCGCCAATGGTGACGCAGCGTGGGGTGACTATGATAATGATGGCGACCTGGATCTTGTTGTGGCAGGTCAAAGTACCGACGTCCTTTCTCATGTCATCAAGGTATTCAAAAACGAGCCCACCGGTCGTCTGGTGGAGGATCCTAATCCGAAGTTGACCGGATTGAAAGCCGCCACTGTTTCATGGGGTGATTACGATAATGATGGCGATCTCGACCTGATAAGCACAGGGTGGGATGGCGTGAGTCCGGCGACTTATATCTATGAGAACGAGCCAGTGGGGACTCTGTCTGAAGAAAAGAATCAGATTTCTTTTGGAGTCACTTACGGTTCAACGAATTTGGGCGATCTGAACAATGACGGAAATCTCGACATGATATTGACGGGCGCCGACAGTGTCAGCGCGGATGCAGAGACACTTCTTGTGCACACGGCCAAGGTCTATCTGGGTGATGGAGACGGTCTGTTCACGGAGATTCAAACGATCGAGGGAGCCATTAACGGTAGCTTCGGTGACTACGACGGAGACGGTGACCTGGACCTGTTTGTCAATGGATATGCCGTTCCGGGAAGCTTGAACACTGCTTACGCCAAGATTTTCACCAACACTGTCGAGGTGGCAAACGAAGATCCTTCTCCTCCCGCTTCTCTATCGTCTTTCGCCGTGGGCAATAAGGTGACCCTGACCTGGAGTCAGGGCTCTGACGACAGGACGCCAAAATCAGCGCTGGTTTACAACGTCAGAATGGGAACGTTGGCCAATGGGAACGCAATCCTTTCCGGGACGGTGCCTCTTGGGGTTGGAAACATTGGGCAGGGGCTTATCAAAGTTTTTCGGGATATTCCTCCGGGAACTTACGTCTGGAGCGTTCAAGCCATTGACCAAGGGCTGCACGCTTCGGAGTGGTCCACTGAAGATACTCTAATCATTCAGCGCCTGGTAAAATCTAACCAATCACTGTCAGGCGTTTGGTTCAATACAGCGTCGTGGAATGATTACGACAATGACGGGAACCTGGATCTCGCCTTAACCGGTATTTCTTTTGCTCTTGGTGATACGGCTACAAGGTTATTCAAGAATGAACCGCCGGGAAGGCTGTCCCAGGATTTAGCGCAAGACATTCGGGCCGTGTGGGGAGGATCCATGGCCTGGGGTGATTACACGAACGACGGCTTTCTCGATTTTGTTATTTCCGGGCTGGATGGGCTGGCTCCAGCGACGTACCTGTATGAATGGGTTGAATCGGAACGGAAATTCAGGCTGGATGCAACGCAGGAAGTATCCCAGGTCTGGGGAGGAAATCAGAATTCGGACTGGGCCGACTACGACAATGACGGTGACCTGGATCTCGTTGTGGGAGGTCTCGATTTTGACAGCCAGATGATTCTCAAGATCTTTCACAACGATACGTCAAGTATATTTATGGAAGACACACTGCAGAACCTTGAGCCTCTGTGGCCTTGTGTCAATAGATGGATAGATTTCGACGCTGACGGTTTCGTCGATCTTTTTACATCCGGCGTGAGCTCGGACAGCATCTATTTCCAGAAGATCTACATCAATGATTCCCGGGGTCTATTTGTCGAAAGCATCTCTCAGATAGGTGAGGGAGTGAAGGCGGGGGCCGCTGCCTGGGGTGACTTCGACAGTGATGGATTTCCCGATCTCGCGGTAACCGGGCTTCATGACACGGGAGAGCTCACGCTGAAAGTATTCAATAATGAGGACGGCATCTCATTAACGCAGGTGGTAGCATTCCCAGGTGTCTATTTTGGTTCCCTGGATTGGGGTGATTATGACAACGACGGTGATTTGGATCTCGTGGTCTCAGGGAATTCCACTTTCTTCGGAGAGATTGGTGCTGATCCTGTGACCCACGTTTACCGCAACGATACCGGGGACGATTCGACAGCTTTCGTTCAAGATGATTCGCTGTTCCTTGAAGGAGCGGGTGCAAGTACCGTACTGTGGGGAGACTATAACGGGGACGGTGATCTGGATCTCCTTGTGGCTGGTAACAGCTCCTCCGGCGATGAGTTTTCACTGGTCTACGATAATCTTGAATCGATCGAAAACGCGAACCTGCCGCCTCAGGCGCCTTCGGGACTTCTGGCTCTTGTGGATACCCTGGAGGCGACCATTAACCTGGAGTGGCTTCAAGCGGAGGATCAAATCTCCCCTGCATACGGTTTTACCAGGTCCGAGGGTCTGACCTATAACCTGCAGGTTGGAAACAGTGATGGAGGGCATGAAATTGCTTCCGGTAACCTGTCCTATGGACTCGGATCCCGGGGACCTGGCGAACAGGCGTATTTGCGCGATATTGATACATCGCCTCCTGGAGTGGATACGGTGATTGCGACATTCGGGTCCGGCATTGCAGCAAGGCAGATTAACCTGGTCATCAGATTTCTCGAGACGGGGGTCTACTACTGGCGTGTGCAGGCGGTGGATAACGGCTTTGCCCGGTCTGACTGGTCTTCCACCCAATCATTCTATTTCGGGATGAACAACAACGTTGCTCCGGATGTCGCCATCCTCCATCCTGGAAGGGCATTTCCAGACACCATTTGGGCGACCCAGCAGAGTTTTTCGGAAAATGTCTGGACCGGAAGTCTCGTCTTGCCGGATACAGGATTTTCAGGTGAGGCGATAGAAATAGTGATTCAAAGGGCCAGAAATATGGCGGGAATTGACATGATGCCCACCACATTTTACCGGTCACCGTCAAAAGTCACGAGGGCGGAGGGAGGAACGGTTATCAGTGACGACGGGATGGTAACGCTTCAGCTCTCCCCGAACTCCGTACCCGAAGATGACGTGGTCAAGATCCGTGCTCTGGCATCGTCTCCTCCCGACAGCCAGGGAGCAGTTCCAGTCACGAGATTGTACCGAATCTCTGGCGAGACTTCCGTGCTAAGAAAACCAGCGGTCCTCCGTATGGTATACGACACCTCCCTCGTCTCTCTTTCTTCGCTTCCGTATGATCCCGACTCATTGTTCATCGGTCATGTCTCAAACACCGATTCGACTGTACGCTGGGCCGGAGGAACGATTGATACAACGGCTGGGTCCCGCAGAATCACCACCTGGATTGATACATTAGGTCTCTATGCCGTCTTTGAAAATCGAGGATTTCAGGTCCCTGCTTTCAAGGCACTCGATAATCTGACGTGTCAACCCAGAATTTTCTCTCCAGGAGGAGGTGTATTTGACGCAAGAACAAACATTCTTTTCGATTTGAACGAAAATGAGAAAGTAACCATTAGAATCTTCAACCCTGCTGGCCGGCTTAAGCGAACAGTCGTCTCGGGCGACCTTATGCAAAAAGGTTCCAACGCAGTTTCCTGGGATGGAATGGATGATGAAGGCCAGGTGCTGGTAAGCGGGCTATATATCATCACCGTTGAAACGTCAAGAAAGACCGGAGCGACGACCGTGGGTGTTTTGAACAAATGAACCTCACCGTTGACTTCCCGATGAGCGTCGATCGGTGTGGCGTCGTCAGACTCCTGTTCATTCTGGTCCTTGGAGTGAATTCGGCGTTCCCGCAGGGAGAAGAACAGGTATTCGTGGGGTCCCGCCCCCTGGGCATGGGCGAGACATTCGTCGCCGTCGCCGACGATGGGAACACCATCTATTGGAACCCCGCTGGACTCCCCGGTCTGCGAAGGCAGGAAATCACCACAAGCTACACTGATCTATTCGGTCTGGCGATCATCAATAGCTACGTCGGTTACGTCCTTCCCTTGAGGGACGAATTCGCCCTGGGCCTCGATTGGTATTATCTCGGATTTGATGATGAGGAGCTTGGGTACTCCCGCAATAAAGTGAATTTCGCCTTTGGCTTCCAGCTCTTCCAGAGAGTTGCTCTCGGAGGTAACATCAAGTACATTTTCAATGATATGAGTCTGGACGGGACGTCGTACGGCAGAAGTTCCGGAGTCGGATGGGATTTCGGAGTGCTGATCACTCCATGGCCGAAACTGAGAATCGGTCTGGTGGGGTACGACATTTCTGGGACGTCGGTCACGTATGACAACAATATCGAAGAAGAAATTCTCAGTCAGAAGATGCGAGCCGGACTTGCATGGAAACCCCGTGAAGGTCTAACAATAGCACTTGACGTTGATGACCGCTGGCATTTGGGGGCGGAGTACTGGATATTGGAAGGACTCGGAATACGAGGGGGTGTCCAAAGGGATCGCCGGACGCACAAGTCGGATCCGCCGTTGATTGTTCCTTCTGCAGGCATTGGATTGAGATACAAAGCACTGAGATTTGATTATAGCTTTGAACAGAATCCTTATCTGTACCCCACCCATCGATTTTCCCTTTCGTTTCAGCTTCGTCCGGCACTTGTGAGCATTACCTCTGCGTCAGTCCTGCATACGCCGTTATTCAGATCGTTATACCACTTTTATGAGGATGAGGAATTCGCTCAGGTGACTCTAAAGAATTCAGCGGACAAAGATTTGCCTGTAAAAGTATCGCTGTACGTACCTACGATGATGGAAACTCCACACGAAGAGAACATCGTCTTGCCGGCGAAGACCGTTCAGGAGTATACTCTCGGGGCGACATTCTCCGATGACATTCTGACATCCCCTCGTGCGCCATTCGACAACCTTGTCCAACCCGAGGTGAAAATCTCCTACACTCAAGAAAGACAGGAAAAATTCGCTCAGAAGAAAATGGATCCTACGTACGTATTGGGACGGGGCAAAATAAGCTGGGCCGAGCCTGAAAGAATCGCCAGCTTCGTTATGCCGGAGGATCCCGCGGTGGATCGAGTAGCCAAGTACTATATTGGATACTATGCGCCGATTCTCAAGAATTACCTGAATCGTTCGAATCTCGGCAGAGCCATGATATTGTTTGACGCACTGGGAAGTCAGGGACTGTCATACGGTCCCGATCCTCAAACCCCCTTTCTGCAAATCTCGAAAGACCGGAGTGCATTCGATACGGTGAAATATCCTGTTGACTTGCTGAAAACGAAGGTGGGAGACTGCGACGATCTCACAGTGCTGTACGGGTCCTTACTGGAGAATTTGGGAATTGCTACAAGATTTCTCGACGTATTTGCTCCGGGTGAGGGGCACATATTCTTGATGTTTGACAGCGGTGTATCTCCTCAATCCGTGGAAGAGACTTTCCTGCAGCAATCTGACGTGGCCATCGTGGATGGTCGCGTATGGATCCCCGTGGAAACCACTCTGGTGGGACAACCCTTCTTTCTCGCGTGGCAGCAAGGGGCTTTCGAGTACCAAAAGCGCAAGAACGAACAGACCATGAATGAGATTGACGTTCGCCGAAGCCAGCAAACGTACCGACCTGGAAGCATTGAAGGCATTTACGACACGGTTCTGGAAGAGAAAGGTGTAAGTGATCTTCTAAAAGCCGATCTCGAACAGTACAGTCTCATGATACAGCAAATCGTGTTTCGCCAAACAGGAAATCTGCGGAGCGCGGAGGATTATTATGACGCGGCGGCCATTTATTTGGATTTCTCCCGCCTGTCAGAGGCCATGGAGATGCTGGAAGATGCTCTAAGGCTCAGGAAGAATTTTCCAGACGCCGTCAATACCCTCGGCGTTGTCTACACGAAAATGGGGGAGTACGACGCGGCCATAGAACAGTACAACCGGGCCCTAAAGCTCTTGCCCGATCACCCGGGATTCAAATTGAACATTGCCATTACTCACTACCTTCAAGGAAAAAAGATTCTTGCCCAACAGGAATATGAGGAAGTAGTGAGATTAGACCCCAATTTTGCGGGAGGGTTGGATCTGCTCCTGGGGATTCAGGAGAGAGACGAGGGAGGACCCCCGGAGGAACCTATCCAGTTTATGAAAGAGATATCCCCCTTAATCGTGACCGAAGAGCTTGAAACGGAAATCTCTCCCCCGGCGCGTCAGATGTGGCTGGGAGCTGAGGGAGAAGATGTGAGAGACCGGGCTCCTGAGGTCGAAGCGCTGGAGACGTTCAGAAAAAGGAAAGCTAAGAGCGATAACGCGGTAGGACTGGCCTTTGCCCGCCGGGGAAACATGGAGATGGCCGCGGATTTCTTTCGAAGGGCTCACAGATCTGATCCTGACAATACCGGTTACCTGGTGAACCTCGCCACGGCTCACTATGTCCTTGGACGATATGATGCCGCGCTAATGGAATACGATGAAATCGCAATCCGGAATCCTGAACTGCTTCCGCAGTTGAAATTCATCGTGAGCAAGGGCAAGGAAAGAGCTGGAATCAGGCTCTTTGAGTAGGGAACAGGACTTGAATCCCGCAGCTGGTTTTCTCCTCACTTTTTCTCGATTTTGTCGAGATCACTGAATCTCAAGATTCTGTGGAGAATCGTCGCTAAGTGATGTGAGGGTCTTTGTGCTTTTTGTCTTGATACAAAAAGCACGAAAAAAATCAAGGCTGGATTCCTCCGGGCTGGGCCGTCATTGGTTTCCTCGAAAGAAACCAAACTCCCCCGATAGTCATCGGGGTCAGACAAGGATTCTTTCTTAACGGAAACCGCCTCCGGTTCTATTACGCCCGAAGGAATTAGGTCGGTTAAGAAACCTTGATAGTCGATACCATTGCGGAGATCTTCAGACAGTTGTGGACTCTCCAAATGGGATTATTCGAATAATCTTCCGGGCTAGATACTTCAGATACGTCGAAATGAGAGCGGGAGTATCCTTCTTGGTGCCGATTCATCGGCACCATCAGTGGCCCTAAAAGAATTTGCGCAATAAAGGGGATGCCAAGTCCGTGGAAGAGAATCAATTACTGTTTGAGTCCTCCCGACTTGTCGGGGGGAGGAGTTTAATTGATTCCCACGGACGCAGGCAGTCCCGCCCAAATTATTTTCCAGCCAAAGGCCTTTTGGTACTTTTCTGCCTGAGAAAAGTACAGAGAGAAACACTCTGTAGATAATCTCACAATGAGAACGTGGAGGAATCCGAGGAACGGAAGTTCCTGGGACAGCACTCAGATTGAACAATCACCACAAGATTCTATGTAGTTCCGGCAGACAGGATCGGCAGACAGCATCGGTCTTGTATCTGACCGCCGGAATGTGTAAAATAGTGATGAACACGATCTGGTTTGTGTGACGGTGGTGGAAAAAACATGAATTTGGTTAAGTACCGGGAGCTCGGGGAGAAATTATGAGATACGCATCAACCACGATTAGTCTATTGACGACGCTCTTTCTGTCAAGTTATCTTGGGGCGGCACTTCAAGACACAGCCGAACAGAAGGACAGTTCACCTGGAAAGGAAGAACAGGCGGATCTTTCTGATATCTGGCTCAATACCGTATGGAAGAATATCGACGAGATCACGACAACAAAGGAATCGTTTGATGTGGAGAAGGTTACTACTGTAGCGGGCGTTCGCGGAGCAGAGGCAGAAGATGAGGCTACGAATGAACTGTACTACAGGGGAAGTATGCGTTCCCCGAGTATGGAGGATTTGAAATCAGCGATAGAGAGGTTGGAGGGCCTTATCGAAGACGACCCGGATGGAGAAAAGGCGCCGGAATTCAGATACTATGTTATCCAATGCTATCTTCAGTTGGGGAACGAGGACAAGGCTGGAGAACTGGGGGAAAAGCTTCTTGAAGACCACCCAGATTCGAAGTGGGCGGCGCTGTATAAGAAATAACTCATTTTATATACTCACTCCATAATTCAGTCGGATCCTGCAACGAGCCAGAAATAGGAATAGAATAATACAAGTCCTGTAACCACCAGGCAGAAGGTTCCCACACCAGAAATTTCTCGAGCTTTCTCGAAGTTTTCTTCCTGCTTCTGCCGGTAGAGATGGCGGAAATTGATCTTCTTTCCGGCCTTCTTCGCCTCCTGCTTGCAGCGTACCGCCGCGACCCAGAATTGGGGAATTTCAACTAGTGAGAGGGAGTTGAGACCCTCCGTTTGAGCCTTCTTAATAATTCGATGGTCGCAAGGGGCGTTCTCTTCAGCCATCTTCTCCGGTTGGGCAGATATAAGCGTTGAAAGGACGATTAATGTGAGGAGTATTTGCTTCATACGCCGTGGATCATTGTTTGAGTTCACACCAGGGTTTGCGACTGCTCCCCCCTTCCAATCCCATTTCTACTGACCATGTAGTATGTCTCACTTTTTCCCGATTTGGTCGGGATACTGCAAAAACTTGGCCCGTCTACACGTCGTTACGACGGACAAGCAGGCAGGGAAATATTGAGCCAAGAATGGGTGTCGGGATCTCAAGATCGAGGACGAATCACCACCCGGCGCAACGGGATTAGGCCCGCTCCTCCAGTTTGGAACGAACTCTTACTTCTTGGGCTATTGTTTCTGAGAGTCTGTCCTCTTCAACATCAAGATCGTAGTCCATTTGTAAACCGAGCCAGAACTGTGGAGACATTCCAAAATAATGAGCCAAGCGAAGAGCTGTATCTGCCGTGATTCTCCGTTTCCCCAGCACTATTTCATTTATTCTTCGAGGCGGAACCCCTATGTCATTGGCCAGTCTGTTCTGACTCAATCCCATCGGCTTGAGGAACTCCTCCATCATTATTTCACCAGGGTGCACTGGTGGAATTCTTCGGGCTGTCATGGATCACCTCCTAGTGATAATCAGTGATTTCAACATTCATAACCTCCCCTTCATTCCATTCAAAACAGACTCTCCACTGATCATTGATGCGTATGCTGTGTTGTCCTTTTCTGTTTCCAGACAAGGCTTTGAGTCTACTAGATGGTGGAACGCGCAAGTCCTGCAGAGTCTGAGCACGGTTTAACATTCGTAGTTTTCGAAAGGCGGTTTTCTGAATGTCATGAGGATATTTCCGTGAAAAAACTCGTCTGAATGTTTTTTCTGTTTCCTTCGACCTAAACGATTTTATCACGCTAGAAAGTAGGGCCTATAACGCATAACGTCAAGCGTTAAGAATAACCGACCACTCTGGTCTCCATTCTTTAGCGAGCATGCTTTTCCGCAGGACCCTGTGGGGTTCGTTTCCGCCTACTCCCGAGGGGGCAGGCAGGTCTGCCTCAGGCACAAGCAAAATGGCAAAAATGTGAAGATTTGGGGTTGACTGGATAAACGGGCTTGTGGTTAACCGGTGATGGTGGGAGGTTTGTTACGACGGTCAAGAGAAATATTCAGCTACCAGCCGAAGATTATTCCGAATCTGAAAGCAGGTTTTGACAGATTGATGGTTCCGAACACGGCTTCTTCATCACCCCCGTTCGTCCACTTGTCCCCCTTAAACTTCCCCCTGAGGTACCCCAGATTGGCTTCGACAGCCAGAAATGTGCCAATGTAGTATCGCACCCCTGTCCAGGTGTAGAGCGCAGAATTGCCGTTACGCGTGCCCGCCCGGGTCGTCGCCGAAAACTGAAAATGCGAGCTTGGTGCCTCTATGTTCTGTTGAATAAACTCGGCTTTTCCGAGAAGGAGCGCAAACCCGAAATTCGCTTCGAATCTCCTGAAAAACGTAAAGAACGTCTGAATTGATATCCCACGCATCAGCATGATCAGGACAAAATCGTCCGAAGACTTCTCCGGGATCAGCGCGTTGGAAAGTCTGAAATACCCAAGTCTTACAGAAGGATAAACCTGGACGGAGATGTCATACCCAAAGGGTAACCACAACGGTCCAACCTTTTTGTCGAGAGAATCCTTGATGGAATCGTTGAATTGCGAATAATCTGGGTATATTACTCCCAGTCCCAGCCCCGCGGAATACTTGAACTGTCCAGACACTGCGGTGACGGCAACGAACAGGAAAGTGACTGAAAGTCTGGC
The DNA here is from genome assembly GCA_036476315.1 of Candidatus Neomarinimicrobiota bacterium. Lineage (NCBI taxonomy): Bacteria > Pseudomonadati > Fidelibacterota > Fidelibacterota bacterium. The sequence goes on from JAZGBI010000037.1 coordinate 32,818, forward strand.
TACTGGGCGAGGCCGTAAGTGCGAGATCAAGTTATTCACAGGCGATTTGTCTTCTGCCATTGACAACGACTCACTAAATTTAATCTGGCATGCTTCAAATCGAAATGAAGTTCTTTCTCCCATCGTTGTTTGTGGTCTCCTGTCTCTATTCGGCCCCAGTGCACCACGAGATTGTTTTTGAAGGGGGTGAGACTATTTCGGGGAGAGTGGCGAGAATCACGGGTGACTCTCTCTATTTCCAGCCCTTTGGACTACCATCACAGGTAGCTTTTTCATTGGAAGACGTACTGTACTCGCATGACGGCGAGGGGAGGCTTTTTCATATATCGCAACGGCTGAAGGATTTCATCCAGAAAGCTGTGGGTCGTGGGGGTACCATTACCACAAAAGACGGCCAGGTTATCCCCTACGTTGATCTAGAAGATGAACTCTTCATGCACAGTCCGGGACTGGCATTCCGGGTAACGGATTCGGATCCAAAGGAGCACATAAACTTGTGGAGCATACATAAGTTGACTGTTGACCACACCCTGTCTGAATACGCTGTCAGGAAAGGGTTTTACGCAGGAAGCGGGCTGGCCCTTCTGTCCTTCCTTCTGAAGTTCGACTCGTTCAGGCAATTCTTGAATTTCAACAAGCTATATTCGAACACAATGGACGTATACCCCAGTGCCGTTACTTTCCTGCCGTTGATGACAACAGGGTGGGTAATCTACGACCTATTCCGAGGGGATAGGGAAC
>JAZGBI010000038.1 GCA_036476315.1 Candidatus Neomarinimicrobiota bacterium
AAGGCCGAGATTAAGCGAGTGCTAAAGACCATCCCGAAGCGGGAGGCCGAAATCATTCGTTACTACTTTGGCATCGACATGGATAGACCTCTGACACTGGAGGAAATCGGGGAAATGCTCTCCCTCACACGTGAACGCGTACGTCAGCTCAAGGAAAGGGCCATTCAGCGCCTGAGACATACTACTCGTGCTCACCTCCTCCGTTCCTTTCTCGGCTGATTTTTGTTGAATTATTGTATTCTTCACACGAAATTTGGGTGGAGAGAGTGGGGAATTTGTTTTGAGTTGGCTGCCGTCCACTAAAACCAGGATTTCCAGGGGTTTTCGTTTTGTCGTTCTTCGCGATAACGACAGTAACGTTCACCAGTGGTCCCTATCCAGAAACACCTTCCTGGCTGTATCCTTTCTTGCCATCGTCCTCTGTTCAGTCCTCCTTTTTTTCACGGCTGATTTTATGACTGGAATCCTCTACCAGGCACGATTGAATGAGATCCAGGAGAACAGCCGTTCCGTCACAGACCTTCTCCTGGATACCCAGGATCGGCTGGATCGTCTTGGAGAAGAAGTGGAGGAGATAGAAGAAAAGGACAGAGCGCTCCGGACTTATGCCAATCTTCCTCCCATCGACACAGACATCCGCAAGGTCGGTGTGGGTGGAATGAAACTGAGAAGCCGTGCGAGTCTGGCAGATGTGATGCCTGACATTGAATCCAGGGTTTCCAAGCTTCAGCTCAACCTGGATGAATTGTCAAGGAAGGTGAAACTCGAGAAAGAGAGTTATGAGACCATTTACAGGTCGATCCGAACTCAATCTGATATGCTTTCTTCAATACCTTCCATCAACCCTGTTCGCGGTGGCTATTTCAACACGGGTTTTGGCAACCGGCGGGATCCATTCACGAGCGAGGAGAGGTTCCATCAGGGTCTGGATATTTCGGCGACCAGAGGTACGCCTGTTTACGCGGCTGCTGACGGAAATGTCGCATACTCCGGTTACCGCGGAAGCTACGGCAAAACGATCAAGATCAATCATGGACGCGGGTATCAATCACTGTATGCCCATCTTCATAGAATAAATGTGGGGCGGGGGAGGAAGATCAAACGGGGTGATATCATAGGTGAAGTGGGCAATACAGGAAGATCCACAGCGCCTCATCTGCACTACGAAGTACACTATTACGGGACGCCTCAAAATCCTCAGAACTACTTCTTTACCGGGCCTCTCCGGTAACTCGAGTCCCTCCAAGTTCCAGTCATTTACATTCGAAGATCGTCCGAAAGCATGCAACATTTTCGACTTCATTATATCCAGTTTTTTGATGAGGCAGCAACTTCCATAATCTTTTTTCACGTCTTTTTCTTACGCTCTTCCCTCCGCAGGATCCCTTGGGAAACCATACCCTGCCCGCTCCTCTCGCGTTGGGGCTGGATCGGGTGGCAGGCGGGGAGGGTGAATCTTTCTAATGCGAGAATAGATAATACAGGAGTCTCCCTCTTGGTGCCGATTCATCGGCACCATGAGTGGCCTCAAAATGATTTGGGCAATGAAGGGGATGCCAAGACCGTGGAAAAGAATCAATTACTGCCTGTCCCGTAGTGAGCGTGCGAACGTACGGGGTTTGAGTCCCGATCACAATCGGGGAAGTTTAATTGATTCCCATGGGCGCAGGCAGCCCCGCCTAAATTATTTTTTAGCCAGAGGCCTTTTGGTACTTTTCTGCCCGAGAAAAGTACAGCAAGAATCACGCTCTAGATAATCCCACGATGAGAATGTGGGCGGAGTACAAGGAACGGGAGTCCCCGGGGCATCACTCAGTTTGGACACTCACCACAGCATCTTGCATGCATCGGCATCCTCATTCGTCGCTTGACTCTTATAGAGGGGAAAGGGTAATTTCACCGACCATGGGTCGATATTTCCTTGAAACATACGGTTGCCAAATGAACGTCGCCGATTCCGAGCTGGTGGCGGGGATCATGAAGCGGGAAGGTTATACGAAAACGGGATCGCCTGTGGACGCAGATGTTATTTTCCTGAATACTTGCGCCATCCGTGAGCACGCAGAGGAGAAAATCTACTCCCGCCTTGGAACCCTTAAGGAATTCAAAGAGAGGAAGCCGGAACTCCTCCTGGGCATCCTTGGCTGTATGGGGCAGCATGTGAAGAACGATCTTCTGGACAGAAAATCCTACCTCGATTTTGTTCTGGGTCCGGATTCCTATCGCAGAATTCCTGAACTCCTGAACCGGCGAATGGTATTGGGGGATTCCATTGTGGATACACGGTTGTCCCGGTTTGAAGTCTACGACGGCCTGTTCCCGTCCAGAGCTCAGGGTATCAATGCCTGGATTTCCATCATGCGAGGGTGCGACAAGTTTTGCACGTTCTGTATTGTCCCGTTTACGCGCGGTAGGGAGAGGAGCCGGTCAGTGGTAAGTATTGTCCAGGAAATCCGGACGGCGGTAGACGAAGGATTCGTAGAGATCACCCTATTGGGTCAGAACGTGAATTCCTATCAACATGACGGTGCCAGGTTTCCTGATTTGCTCGACTCGGTGGCGCGTATACCGGGAGTTCTCAGGATACGGTTTACATCTCCACATCCCAAGGATGTCGACGACCGTATGCTTCTCGTTATGCGTGATCACGATACTATCTGCAAAGCCATTCATCTTCCACTTCAGGCGGGAGCCGACAGAATCTTAAGACGCATGAATCGTACATACACACAATCCGAATATCTGTCTCAGGTGGAGCGAATAAGACAAATAGTGCCAGGCTGTGCCCTCTCAACCGACATTATTGTGGGATTTCCAGGGGAGACTCACCATGAATTTGAACAGACTCTGAAGGTGATGGAAACAGTCAAGTTTGGCTCGGCATTTACGTTCAAGTATTCACCGAGGCCCGGGACAAAAGCTGCCGAGTATCCCCTTCAAGTCCCTGAGAAAGAAAAACAGGACAGGCTGGAGGAGGTTATTAGATTTCAGAGAGAGCATACTTATTTAACTAACAAGAGGGAAATAGGAAGAACACTTGAAGTGTTGGTTGAGAAAGACAGCAAGAAATCCTCCTCAATGTGGGTGGGGAGGACCGATACAAACAAGTGGGTAATTTTTCCCAAGGGGGATGAACGTGTCAAAGATCTGGTGAAAGTGAGAATCATGGAAGCGCACGGTATTTCTCTTTTCGGTGAGCGGGTTGAAAACATGGAGTACAGCCGTGCGCCTGGCTAAGGTTTTTCTGGGACTCCTGATTATTCTCGGTTTGCTCATAGTTTTGATCAGGAACACTGGAACGGTTACCGTGGATCTAATGTTCAAGCTATATGAGAATACGCCCCTGGCTATTGTACTGGTGATTACCCTCGCTATCGGTATTCTTATCGGTTTCGGCATCGCCCTTACCTCGATTCTTACGAGCAAGACTGAAACCCGAATTTTGCGAGGGGAAAGCAAAAGACTTTCCGACGAACTCAACGCTCTGAGAAATATAGCGTTGCAGGAAGGTTCTTACGAGGTCGACGACGAAGAAGAGTAGCTTCAGCTTCCTGAGTAGACTGTTTTCCAGAGAAAAAGACGGTCATCTGCTCTATGCAGAGGCTCTCGAATGTCTTCTCAACGGGGATTCGGACGGGGCATATCGCAAGTTGCGCGATCTTGTTGAGATCGATACGGATCATGTCGGTGCTTACATCAGGTTGGGAGACATCTTGCGGGCGAGGGAAAGACCGGATCAGGCGGCCAAGATACATCAATCTCTCACTTTTCGACGTCGGTTGACAACCGCTCAAAAGGTTGAGATTTTCTCGAGCCTGGCAAAGGATTACTATTCCTCGGGCAATTATTCCCGTGCTGAGGAGAATGCAAACCGGGTAGTTCAACTCGACAGGAAGAACCGGTGGGCGGCGGAGTATTTGATACAGATTTGTGAAGAGCAAGAGCGGTGGCTGGATGCGACCGAATACCTGAAACGGTTCGAAAAGCTCTCGGGAGGCAATGGGCTGCGTCGCCGGGCATTCCACCGCATGATGGAAGGCCGATCCAGGGAGAAGGACAGTAGGAGCGATGATGCTCGCGCGGAGTACAGGAAGGCAACGAAAATCGATGCGGCCTATGCCGATCCTTATCTATACCTGGGCAATCTGGATGAACAGGAGGGAAATCTTGAGGCGGCAGTAGAGAATTGGAAGGAGTTCGCCAGACTTTCCCCATCATCGGGAAAGCAGGTTCTTAACAGATTGGAGAAGGCCCTTTTTGAGCTCGGCCGGTTCGGGGAGGTCGAAGATTTCTACAGGAAACTTCTCGAAAAGAACTTGCGAGACAAGGAAGTCTTGTCAGCACTTGTGAACGTGTTGCAGGCAAAAGGAGAATACGATGAGGCTTTGGATGTCATCGAGGATGCCTTGTCCAGGGATGATTCGTCGATTCTTGCCCGTTTGGCCCGACTTCAGATGATGCTCAAGAAAAATGATCAGCAGGAGCTCTCAGATGAAGTTGAGAAAATCGTTCGATTATTGCATGGCAATGCCGCCACTCCGAAACGCTCCTCATAAACATGCCGTCCGTTCCGTGAATAGCGTTTCCTTGAGAATTGTCTTTGTCTTGGCCCTGGGATTTGGAGTGGCTGAAGCGCAAGATCTTCAGCCATACTTTCGCATGGTGGAGGAGGGCAAGACCAAGCGTGTCCGGGATGAGATCACCCGTCTCCTGGAACAATACCCGAACCATCCAGGTGTCATTTTTCTTGGCGCGGTTACCCAGGACAGAGCGGAGAACGCGATCATCACATACAAACAGCTTATTCAGGACTTTCCGGACAGCCCCTACGCCGATGATGCTATGATGAAGGTGGGGGAATATCTGTTTGCGAGAGGTTTGTATACGCAGTCGAGCCGGGAACTCGCAAGAGTTCCAAAGAAATACCCCAGGTCGGAACATGTTCAACGAGCTATCGATTTGCAGATCAATTCACTGCTCGCCACGGGAGAACGCGACAGTGTGGACTACTATGTACGGCTTTACCGGTCCCGGTTTCCCGGTCTCGATTTCGAATACAATCTGGATTCGGACAAACCTCTCGTGAATCGTCCATTGACGGCATCGACGCCCAGCGGCCTATCTGAAGGGATGAGACAACCGTCCGTGTCATCCCTCAATGCACTCCCGAAGACTCGCCCTACTCCTACTCCCCGAGTTGAAGAAGATACTCAGCCACCGGAAGAAAAGGTTTCCCCCTCCGTGCCGAAGCCTTTTGTTATTCAAGTGGGAGCTTACGGTTCCAAGGACAATGCCCTCAGGCAGAAAATGCGTCTTGAACAGATGGGGTACGATGTGGACCTGGTTCCCATTACATCCAGGGGGAAAACATTACAAGCCGTTCAAATTATTCGATTTGCGACACGTGGCGAAGCTGCCAGAGTAGGGGAGAAGCTGAAGTCGGATCTCGGCTTCGGCTATATTGTATTGCGCAGGCCTGAGAAGTGATTGACGATTGAAAACTGGAGGACTCGAGTGTTGGAGAACATTGACGATTGACTATGGACTATTGATTATTGAAGAATAGATGAATGGAGAGATGGAGAATTGGAGTGGTGGAGGAATGGAGAGACAGAACGTAATGCGTGATACGTAATGCGTAAAACTGCCTACTTGTGACTGGTTAGCTGGCTACTTGTTTCTTGATCCTTGACTCTTGATCCTTGATACTTGATCCTTTACCCTTGATCCTTGATACTTCTATCTCAGCTCTGCCAACTGCCTACTTCTTTTTTTATCTTTTATCTTTTTACTTTTGTCTTGGTCTTGGGAATGATTGCGTGGCTGGTGCCCGCCCCGGTCTTCAAAACCGTTGAGACGGTGTAGAACCGTTTGCTGGGTTCGATTCCCAGGCGTTCCCGCTGATACTCTGAGGTGAGTTCTCCCGATAGAATCGGGATCACGCGTTCCCGCTAAAAGTATGGGCTGGGTTCTCCCGATAGAATCGGGACGTAGACGGGGCGTTCCCGCGAATTTTATGATAGCAGGATTCTCAGCTTGCCCGGCGTAAACGCCGTCAGGTGGTGAAGACGGGCCTGTCCCGCGTAGCGATTTATCCATCGTAACGAAGTGTAGATGGAAGCGTAGCGGGGGCGTTCCAGACGGTAATGTCAACAGGTTATTCTGGTCTGTGAAGCCTGATGGGAAGATATCGGACAAAATATTCGAAATCTTTATCCGTTGTAAAAATCGGCACATTGTGCCGTTCTGAGACAGCACAGATCAAGAAATCGGTATTGGATCCCTGAATTCCCTTTGATCGACAGATGTTAAAGAATTCGGCTGCCCGTTCATAGTCCAACGTGATCATGTCCAGGTCCCAGAACGCTCTCAGATGATCGCGAACGACTTCAAAGTGAGAATACGTCAGTATTCCTGACAGAATTTCCTGACGAATTGGACCGATCATCCGAGCCCTAAGCTCTTCTACGAGTCCTCTAAATTCGACTGTAATAACATCATCGGAAGAGGTCTTCCTCCTCAGAACCGAAGACCATACCGAAGTATCAACCAGAACTTTCACGCTTTCGTTCTCTGTTTCTTGTAGTCATAGTCCGCATCAAAATTGATCTTTCCGACCAAATCAAATAACTTTAGTTGCTCGCGGCGTTCAATATATTCTTCTAACGCTTCAGTAACGGTGGCCTTTTTTGTTCGATGTCCACCGATTCTTAGAGCTTCATCCAGTAATTTGTCTTCTATTCCAAGGTTTGTTGGCATAGTACTACCTCCATGTCTGCTTTACACAAATATATGCATATTGTTGTGTAGATACAATCACATATGTGTGTAGTTAGCGTCATCAAGGCTGACCCCGCATATTTCGTCCCATAATCTGGGTCGGACCGAGCTATATTATTGATATTCAAAGGAAATCGTTCCCCAAATAAGTGTTTTCAAGCTTTAACACGCCATTTTCAGGGGGAAGGGGGTTACATCTCAAGAATTAAGTCTTGACGTTTTCTGCGTGTCTGCCTTCTATTTGTTTATACTTTTGTCCTGAGCCATCATTCATTGAAAGGCAGATATTTTAATATTTAAGATGTGGCCGTATGCCGTGTATAACGTATGACCCGTGGGTTAAAGTCCCACCCTGGGAGTTGTCAGTTCGCCCAGGTAGTTTGAGGGAGGTGTTAGGGGTAACCCGAAGCGCCGAGTTCCCTGACAGAGCCCCT